>JAEDOE010000075.1 GCA_016302095.1 Anaerovibrio sp.
TACGATATTGATTTTATTTTGATGCCGAGAATACACTCTATCAATTTTTTGCACAATTCCTGCTTTTCCATGACCAATCTGAACATGAAGTTGTTGCGCAGTGTCAGCTTATTCCATTTTGCTATCCGCTTATCTTTTCTCCATTTACTCATCGCAATGCTTCCTCACACCAATTTTTATGTACATATGTATTGTATCATAAAATCAAAATACATTCAATCAATGCTTTACAATTCACTTTTCTGGAAAATGTGATGAACATAAAACTGCATATCCGCCCAGTCAGACGAACATGCAGTTTTAATTACATTATATTAAGTTAAGCTAAATTACAACATTGAACTAACCTAACAGCTAAGTTAATCCACGTTAATTACCGCTTATACCTGTCAGCCAGCCCCTTGAGCCATGCAGACCTCTCCTTGGTCAGCATCCCCGGCTTCATGCGCCAGGACCAGTTGCCGTCAGCAGTACCAGGCAGGTTCATGCGATGCTGGCCGTCCAGCCCCAGCACGTCCTGCATAGCAATAATCGCCATACGAGCCTCGGAAGCATAAGCATGCTCCACCAGCTTTTTGCCCAGCTCCTCTGGAGTAGCCCCCGGCACGCCCAGCATATTGGCAATAGCCTCTGCCTCGGCACGGGAAGCATTCTCCTTCAGCCAGCCCACGATAGTATTGTTGTCATGGGTGCTGGTATAGACGATGCTGTCCTCAGGCTCCACGAAATTGATGCGGCCGTTCTCGTTGAAGTGCAGCTCAAACTGCAGCACCTTCATGCCAGGGAACTGGCAATCCTGCCTCAGCTGCTCCACCTGGTCGGTAATCACGCCCAGGTCCTCTGCCACAATCGGCACATTCCCGATTGCCTTCCGCACCAGGTCAAAGAACGGCTTGCCAGGGCCCGGACGCCATGCGCCGTCAATGGCGGTCTTGGCATCGCCATCAACCTCCCAGAATGACTCAAAGCCCCGGAAATGGTCAATGCGCACGATATCCACCTGCTTCAGGATATTCTTGAAACGGCGAATCCACCAGTCATAGCCATCCTGCTTCATAATCTCCCAATTATACTGAGGGTTGCCCCAGAGCTGGCCTGTCTCGCTGAAATAATCAGGCGGTACACCGGCAACCTTGTAAGGCCTGCCGTTCTGATCCAGCTTGAACAGCTGCTGATGCGCCCAGGCATCGGCACTATCCTGGGAAACAAAAATCGGCATATCTCCCATGATCTTGATTCCCTTGTCATTGGCGTACTTCTTCAGTGCCTGCCACTGCTGGTTGAAGATGTACTGCTCGAACATTACCTCCCCAATCTCATAGGAAAGCTGTTCCTCCATGGCATCCAATGCCACCTCGTCCCGGCGTACGAATTCGGCATCCCATTCATTCCAGCCCTTGCCATTGTGCCAGTCCTTCAATGCCTGGAACATGGCATAATCCCGAAGCCAGTACTGATTGGCATCCACGAATTTCTGGAAATCCTCCCTGTCTTCCTTGGTACTGGTATTAAAGAAATTGATATATGCCTTAAACATCAGGGACGGCTTCAGCATCTGCGCCCAGGAATAATCCGCCTTGCCATTGTCCATGATGGAGGCATCCTGCAAATCCACCTCGGTCAAAAGCCCCTTATCTGCCAGCATCTCCAAAGAAATAAGCAAAGGATTGCCAGCAAAGGCAGACGGAGAAGCATACGGAGAGCTGCCTGCTCCCACAGGGTTCAGCGGCAATATCTGCCAAATCTTCTGCCCGGACTCAGCCAAAAAGTCCACGAACTTGTACGCCTCAGGCCCCAGGTCACCGATACCAAACGGAGATGGCAAGGAAGTAGGATGCAACAGCACACCGCACTGGCGTGCGCCCTTTGCCAGGGCCGCTGCCGCCGGCTTGTGCTGATATACAAGGCCGGCATAAGCCGGGATATCAACCTCCAGCCTGCCCCGCATAATCCTGATATCCGGCCTGTCACCAAGGGCATCCACCATGATGCCTGCCGCCAGGTCCCGCACATCCAGGGAAGCATGCCTTGGCTCGCTGCTGCGGTTAATAAGGACAATAAATACCTCATTTTCCGCCTCCATGCCAAAGACATCCTTCTGCTTATCAATCACACGGGCATAGCCGTATACATCTCCCTTGGCATAGATAGGCAGGATACTGCCTGTCTGCAATGCCGTATGCTTGTTGCGCAAATGGATGAGCTTTCTGGTCCACTGCCTGAGCTCCGCATCGCCGTTTTCCCAGTCATAGGTGCCTCGGCAATAAGGGTCGCGGTAGCCCTGCAAACCGATTTCATCACCATAATAAACACTAGGCACTCCCGGGAAGGTCATCTGCCACAAAATAGCCGCCTTGAGACGCTGAATACCCTTGTGAAGCCTTGGCCCATCCAGCTTGTACTGTGCCTGACGGACAGCAGGTACACCTTCCTGGCTAGGGGCCTCACCCAGCAGGGTAAGAATACGCTCCCTGTCATGACTGCCCAGCAGATTCATCATGACATAGAAATTCTGCTTTGGATAATTCTCCATCAAGCTCTTGAGCCGCTTGGAAATCTGAGTTGCATCAGCATATCCCAGCAAAAAGTCCAGCACTACCTGCCGGAAAGGATAATTCATGGCAGAATCCAGCTCCTGGCCGCAGAGGTATTCACGGGATACACCGTAAGCACTCTTGTTGGAAGCATCCTCCCATACCTCGCCCAGCATAACTGCATCCTTATCCACTTCCTTGAGAACCTTGTAGAAGGTCTGAGTGAATTTCTCAGGCAGCTCGTCCACCACATCAAGGCGCCAGCCGCAGATCCCCTGCTTCATCCAGTATTTCAGCACGCTGTCCTCATTTTCGATGATGAACTTCATATAGGAAGGATTTTCTTCCTTGACATTTGGCAGAGTGCTGAAGCCCCACCAGCTTTCATAGCCGTTAGGATAATTATTGAAGCAGTACCAGTCATAATAAGGAGACTCCTTGGACTGATAGGCTCCCAGCGTATCATAGTTGCCATATTTATTGAAATAACGGCTGTCATCGCCTGTATGGCTGAACACGCCATCCAGCATAATGCGGATGCCCATTTTTTTTGCATCAGCACAGAGCTGCTTCAGCTCCTCATTGGTGCCCAGGATAGGGTCTACCTTGTGGTAGTCACCAGTATCATAGTGATGGTTGCTGGCAGACTCAAAAATCGGGTTCAGGTAAATAACAGATATGCCCAAATCCTTGAGGTAGCCCAGCTTCTCCCGGATACCTGCCAGATTGCCCCCGAAGAAGTCGTATGCAACGATTTCCCGGGTATCAGGGTCCTTGTAGTAGCATGGCTTGTCGTTCCAGCTGGCATGATATACAGCACCCTTCTTCTCCACCAGGGTATTGCCCTTGCGATAAAAGCGGTCAGGGAAAATCTGATACATGACAGAGTGCTTGAACCAGTCCGGCGTCTTTGCCCCCTTGTTAAATACCGTTATCTGGTAGGACTGGGATGGCGGATTGTCGGACAGAATTCCCACCCCGCCCATGCGCTCATTGTTATTGCCGTAGTACCAGGTTCTGCCATCCATGGTAATAATAAAATAATACCAGAGAAGGCAGCCCCTCTCAGGCATGGTAATATGGGCGGAATAATACATCTCGCCGCCCACCGGGTCCTCCGGCAAAAGCTCATAGACCATCTCGCCTACCCGCTCACGCCAGAACCTTGCCTTGATCTGGATAGATGGCTGGACATTGCCCAACTCCGAAAGCTCCAGCTTCAGGCGCAACCGAATACCGGTAGTTGCCTCTGCCGCTCCCACAGGACTGCGATAAAATTCATTCTGCGAATTGTGTTCTACATGTTTTAACTGTGGCATCTAATCTCTCCCCACAATTTCTCTCATCAGCTTCATCGTCCCCGCCTATGCAGCAGGAAACATTCACATGATTGACTATTATTCACTATTTGCAAAAAACTCGACGAGTGAGGCTGCATATAAACACCTACTACCCCGTCGAGTTTCTCTTATGCTAAAAATTTAAATTACTCAGGCTTTACAGCAATGCGCTTGTACAAATCCAGATATTCCTCTGCAGACTTGTGCCAGCTGAAATCACTGTTGATAGCATTTTCCACAACATGCTGCCAGATATTCGGATCACGATAGTCTGCCAGGGCAGTCTTGAGGGTGAACAGCATATCATGGGCATTAATGTTGTTAAAGCTGTAGCCATTGCCCTGATTAGTATACTTATTGAAGGACTCCACCGTATCCTTCAGTCCGCCGGTAGCGCGCACAACAGGCACCGTGCCATACCGCAGGGCAATCAGCTGCCCCAGGCCGCACGGCTCATACTCGGACGGCATCAGGAACAGGTCCGCGCCTGCATAGATGCGCTGCGCCAGCTCGTTGGAGAAGCGGATGTTGGCGGATACCTTGGTAGGCAGGCGCCACTGCAGTCCCCGGAACCAGTCCTCATACTGCTTGTCACCTGTGCCCAGCAGTACAAACTGGCACTCCTCCGCCTGCAACAGCTCATCCATAACCCGGACAATCAAATCCAGCCCCTTGGCTGCCACCAGACGGGATACCAGGCCGATCATCGGAATGCGGCGGTCAACAGGCAGCCCCAGCTGCTCCTGCAGCTTTTCCTTGTTGTCAGCCTTCTTGCCGATAGTATCAGCAGTATAGTTGACAAACAGGTTCGGGTCCGTCTCCGGGTTGTACACATCGTAGTCAATGCCGTTAACGATGCCGACAATATTCTCCCCCCTGGTTCTCAGGAGGCCATCCAGCTGCTCACCAAAGTAAGGATACTGGATTTCCTGGGCATAGGTACGGCTGACAGTGCCGACCACATCAGCGTAGACGATGCCGCCCTTCATAAAGTTGACAGCATCATGGAACTCCAGGTCACCGTTGTTGAAATACTTCCAATCCAGTCCCAGAACATTGTCCATAATCTCCTTGCTGAACATGCCCTGATACTTCAGGTTGTGAATGGAGAATACCGTCTTGATGTTGGCATAACGCTCGTCTCCTTGATGCTCCAGCTTCAGGAACACATTGACAAGGGCGGCATGCCAGTCGTTGGAGTTGATCACATCCGGGAAGAAATCAAGGAGCGGCAGAAGGTTCAGAACAGCCCTTGAGAAAAATGAGAATCTCTCCGCATCGTCGCCATAGCCATAAAGGCCATCACGCTTGAAATAATCCTCATTGTCCACAAAATAATAGGTAACACCATCCTGCTCAATCATATCCACACCGGCATACTTGTGCCGCCAGGATACATCTACAAAGATATGCCCTACATGCTTCATCTGGGACTTGTACTGCTCGGCTATCTTGCTGTATTTCGGCAGGATAACCCTGGCGTCTACCCCCATCTTTGCCAGCTCTTTCGGCAGGGAACCGGCCACATCGGCCAGACCGCCTGTCTTGATAAATGGAACAGCTTCAGAAGCTACATACAACACCTTCATAAAAACCCTTCTTTCTAGCGCCCTTGCGCATACCCCTTCCGTAAAAACGGATTATATATCCCTTCTGGCAGGGACTGCCACTCCCCAACGGCATCACCATGCCGACAGTCCCCGCTTTACAAACTTCAAATATACTTTTGCAAACCTGCAAAACCTGTCAGGCTTACTCTGCCTTCTTCTTTGGCGGACGGCCACGGCGCTTAGGCTTGGCCTCGGCATCTGCCTCTGCCGTCTCTGTGCTGGCGGCAGCTTTCCTGGTCCTCCGCTTCGCTGTACCCTTCTTGGCAGCGGCCTTCTCTGCCTCGGCCTTTGCCGCAGCTTCCTTTTCCGCCTTCTTCTGAGCACGTTTCTCAGCAGCAGCAGCCTTTTCCTCTGCGGTCATCTTGGGACGGCCGCGACGCTTCTTCGGCGCCTCGGCAACAATTTCTTCCGCAGGAGCAGCCTCTGCCTCCGGTGCAGGAGCCGCCTCAACGGCTGGCTCTGCCTCAACAGCCTTTGCCTCAGCTGCAGCTTCATTGGTATTATCAGTCTCAGGCTGACCTTTTATGGGACGCTCCTTTTTCAGCCGCAGATAAATGGTAGCCAGTGGCGGTACAGTCACCTGAATGGACTGGGCCTTGTTGTTCCAAGGAACCTCCTGGCTAGGAATATCATTCTC
>JAEDOE010000076.1 GCA_016302095.1 Anaerovibrio sp.
CAAAAGCCAAGAAACGCACAGCCAATTTTTCGTAGCGTGTCGCAATCCTGCGATAATGATGCAAATTATTTTAGCAGGATGTTTCGCAAGGTAGAAGGCATGAGTCCAAGTAAATATCGGAAAAGATGGTAACAAAAAACGCGGCTCAATCGTCATTTTTGATTAAGCCGCGTTATTAATTTAGTGTACATGGAAAGCA
This sequence comes from Anaerovibrio sp., assembly GCA_016302095.1. Classification (GTDB taxonomy): domain Bacteria; phylum Bacillota; class Negativicutes; order Selenomonadales; family Selenomonadaceae; genus Anaerovibrio. The sequence goes on from JAEDOE010000076.1 coordinate 200, forward strand.
GCTAATTTAGTTACTTGCTCTAGGGAAAAGATTCTATCATGAAAAACTATGAACCACTTCCGTTGGAATTATATATTCCAACATGAAAGTGGTTCAAATTATTTGTTTGCTATTTTCTAATATTTGTTCTATAATATAAGGCATAATAACATATAGAATAGTATTGCGCTGATTGGAGGCGGTGTGATGATACATGGTGAGCTGAAAAATATCAAGAAAAGCGTGCTGGAAAGCCTGGAGGGGCTGTATGAGCTGGCGGTGCCTGCCGGTCAGCTGGTTACACGTGAGATAGCGGAGCTGATGCTGGCGGTGACGGCGGAGCTGCAGCGTGAGGTAGCTGTCTATATTAATCGCCAGGGCAAGGTGCTGCAGGTATCTGTAGGTGATGATGCGACAGTCGACCTGCCGGAAATCAGGCAGCGCAAATCGGAAAACCGCCTGTCGGGCGTGCGGTGCGTGCATACCCACCCCAGCAGTGATACCAGGCTAAGTGCACCGGATTTGTCATCTTTGCGCAGCATGCGCTTTGATGTGATGGCAGCTATTGGCATGAAGGATGGCAGGATATATGGCAGCATGGCTTTTTTGAGCGGTGAGCTGACGGAAAGCGGCGGCTATGTGGTGCATGGCACCAAGGAACTGCCTATAGGAGACCTGAACCGCTACAACCTGATGCAGCTGGTGACAGCTATCAACAAGGAGCTGGGGCGCAACCAGCTGAAGGAAACTGAAAAGCGGCAGGAAAGGGCGATTCTGGCAGGAGTGGACTACAATGCTTCTGCCGGTGGCTGGAGCATTGAGGATTCCCTGACGGAGCTGAAGGGGCTGGCAGAGACTGCCGGAGCGCAGGTGGCAGGCAAGGTAATTCAGCGCAAGGCGAAGCCTGATAATGCTTTTTTCCTGGGCAGGGGCAAGGTTGATGAGATTGGCATGCTGGCACAGAATGTGGAAGCGGATTTGCTGATTGTGGATGATGAAATCAGCCCTTCCCAGCAGCGCAATCTGGAAATGAGTACCGGTCTGAGGGTAGTGGACAGGACAGCCCTGATTCTGGATATTTTTGCCCAGCGGGCACGGTCTGCCGCCGGCAAGCTGCAGGTGGAGCTGGCACAGCTCAGGTACAACCTGCCACGGCTGGGTGGGCAGGGGCTGGTGCTTTCCCGGCAGGGAGGCGGCATCGGTACAAGGGGCCCGGGCGAAACAAAGCTGGAGATGGACAGGCGGCGGATTCATGGCAGGATTCATGACCTGGAGGAACGGATTGCCAAGCTGAAAAACCAGCGGCAGCTGCACAGGACCCAACGGAAAAATTCCCGTATTCCTACGGCAGCCCTGGTGGGGTATACCAATGCCGGGAAGTCAACCCTGCTGAATGCGCTGGCGGCAGGGGATGAGGTGCTGGCGGAGGACAAGCTCTTTGCCACCTTGGATCCTACTACCAGGCTTGTGGAGCTGGATGAAAAGCAGGAGCTCCTGCTGACGGATACGGTAGGCTTCATCCAGAAGCTGCCTCATACCCTTGTCAGTGCTTTTCAGGCAACGCTGGAGGAGACAGTGGAAGCGGATTTGCTGCTGCATGTGGTGGATGCCAGCGATGCAAATTATGAATTGCAAATCAAGGCGGTCATGGAGGTTCTGAGGGAAATTGGTGCCCAGGATAAACCGTCTATGTTTGTGTTCAACAAGGCGGACAAGCTGCCGGAAGCAGAGCGGGATAATGAGTACGTTGCCGCCCGGATGCTGCAAGGCAGGGATGGTGTGGTGATTTCTGCCAAGGATGAGCAGGGACTGAAGATACTGCGTGAAAAAATTAAAAGCTTTTTCAATCAGGGGCAGGTAACGCTGACCTTGTGTATTCCTTATGACCAGGGGGCGCTGGTGACGGAGCTGCACAATCTTGGCAAGGTGGAGGCCATAGATTATGATGAGCAGGGAACGTTACTGACCGTGAAGATGCCTGTATCCGATGCAGAGTCTTTTCAGAAATATGTGCGATAATATAATCAAGCGATGAGGAGATGTTAAGCGAATGGTGGTAATACAGTGGTAGTATAATAGTGTGAAAGGTAAAGGGTGATCGTATGTCAGGAAAAATGAAGCTGATCTTCGGTAGTGTGCTAGTAGGCTGCCTGATGGCAGCATCTGTGGCATGTGCCCAGATTTCCCGTGACGAAGCGTGTGATGTTGTATACAGGTATTTTCCTGGGGCAACTATTACAAAGGTAGAGCATGACTGGGATGATGGCCATGAGGTATATGAAATAGATTTCCAATATGAGCAGTACAAGGATGCTGAGTGCACTATTGATGCAAATACTGGCAATATGCTGGAATACGAATTGGATTAAGAAAAAGAAATGGATACTAATCTGAAATAAGGGATAATTAAGAAAAGAGCTTTGCAGGTCAGCGAGGCTCTTTTTTATATTGACTGGTAAATTTTTCAATTGTATACTGAGCATATAATGTGCGTAATCATTGAGGAGGAATGTTTTATGGATAATTGCACAGATGATAAAGCGGTTTTATACAGTGAAACTGGCAATGTGGCAACTATTACCATGAATCGGCCGCAGAGCCTTAATTCCATGAGCCTGGAGCTGGTGGATGGCGTTATTGCTGCCATCAGGAGAGGGGAACATAATCCTGACGTCAGGGTGATGATTCTGACAGGTGCAGGCAGGGCTTTTTCGGCAGGCGGTGATTTGCCGTCACTGGACACGCTCAACAGCCTTGCCGAGCGGAAAGCTTTCATCAGCCAGGTGGGCGGCATGGTCAAGGCAATTAGTGCCGCTACCAAGCCGATCATCGCCATGGTAAATGGCGTAGCTGCAGGTGCTGGCTTTAATCTGGCTATAGCCTGTGACCTGGTATATGCAGCAGAAGGGGTGAAATTTATCCAGAGCTTTGTCAATGTAGGACTTTCCCCTGACTGTGGCGGCTTCTTTTATCTGGCACGATGCATCGGGCAGGCCCGGGCAAAGGAGCTCATGCTGACTGCAAAGCCGCTGCCTGCCGAAAGAGCCAGGGAATGGGGGCTTATAAATGATGTTTTGCCGGCGGAGCAGCTGGAAGAAAAGGTACGGCAGGTGGCTGACCTGATTGCCTCCAAGGCACCGCTGGCGGTGATGAAGGCAAAGGAAGGTATCGGCATGTACGGAGCTTCGCTGGAGGAAACTCTGAATTTTGAGGCAGAAACCTCAGCCGTACTGCTGGATACGGACGATTTTCGTGAAGGGGTTGCTGCCTTCAAGGAAAAACGACAGCCTGTTTTTCAGGGCAGATAAATGAGGCTGGGATGTGGCGGTCATAAATACAGAAGATTGCTAAAGCACAGAAAGAGCAAATATATTGCAGCAAGAAGATGTAATATATTTGTTCTTTTTTGCAAAAATACTTATACATTAATAAAATACTCAAAATATGGGACTAAAGTAGTTGTAAACATACCTTGATTTTTGGTATACTAAAGAAGAAAAGCAGGGCATTTTAGTCGGGTATGAAGAAACTAAAAAACATTTGGCTGAGAAAGAAGATACACGCCGGATAACTTGTGGGGGGTTAAGATTTAATGTCGCAGATGTCAAAAGGGAGAATTTTCACGATTGAAGAAAAATGTACTGGCTGTAATAAGTGCATAGCGGTTTGTCCAGTTGATTGCGCCAATCATGCCTATCATGCAGCGGACGGCAGCCGCAAGATAAAGCTTGATGATGAGTATTGTATTCATTGCGGTGCCTGCATGGAAGCCTGTGACCACGGAGCTAGGGATTATCAGGATGATACGGTGCGCTTTTTTGACGACCTGAAGCGCGGTGAATCTATTACAGTAGTTGCTGCACCAGCGGTGCTTACAAATATCAGGGAGCCAAAGCGACTGTTTGGCTGGCTGAAGTCATGCGGCGTGAAGCATATTTACGATGTGTCCATGGGAGCCGATATTACCACATGGGGATATTTGCGTGCAATAAAGGAACGGAATTTGAAGTCCGTCATTGCCCAGCCTTGCCCTGCTATCGTGAATTATTGTGAGCGATACCTGCCGGATTTGCTGGCATCATTGTCTCCGGTGCAGAGCCCTCTCATGTGCCTGGCAGTATATCTGCGCAAGTATCTGAACGTGACCGACAAGCTGGCGTTTCTGTCACCGTGCGTGGCAAAGTCCGATGAGATCGAGGACAGGAATAATGACGGACTGGTGCATTATAATGTGACTCTGGCGAAGCTGCAGCAGTATATCCAGCAGGAAGGGATTACATTATCACGTTATGCCGAGACTGATTTTGAGGGGATTCCGTCCGGACTTGGGCATACCTTCAGTCGTCCGGGAGGCCTGAAGGAGAATATCCGTATAACGGAGCCTGACATCTGGATTCGCCAGATTGAGTCCACGCAGCTGGCTTATCCATATCTGCGGGAGTATCTGCAGCGCAGGAAGGCTGGCAAGGCATTGCCGGGAGTTGTGGATGTGCTTAATTGTGAATTTGGCTGCAATCTGGGTACAGGTACCTGTCATGATTGTGCCCTGGATGATATTGATGCTCAGACCAATGAGCGCAAGCAGGCGAAGGCCGCCCAGCAGATTCATAATACTGGTAACGGGGTAAAATACGATCCTTATGAGCGGTTTGACAAGGAATTGAAATTGTCGGACTTTATGCGCAAATATGACAATAAAGATGTGCATGGCTTATTTGAAAAGGGGGAGGATTTGGAAGAAACCTATAACACCTTGGAAAAGCATACCAGGGAATCCAGGGAGATAAATTGCCATGCCTGCGGCTATGGCAGCTGCGAGCGTTTTGCCAGTGCTTTGAAACGCGGTATCAATGTTCCAGATAATTGCGTGGATTATGAGCGCAATTGCCTGATAAAGGAACAGTCCCATATCAGGGAACAGAATGAGGTCATCCATCAGAATATGCTGGAGCGTGAGGAGAAAAATCGTCTCCTGCACAAGCAGGTTGAGGATATTGTGGATGCTATGCAGGAGGTATCACAGTCAAGCATGGTAAACTCCGAGCATATTGATAAGATTTCCCATCAGATAAATGATTTGCTGAACGTTGCCAGCCGCCTGCGCTCGGGTACGGATGTGGTTGGTGAAAAAATGGATGAGTTTGCCAATGTAATGCAGGAAATTGTTTGGATTGCCAGCCAGACGAACCTGCTGGCATTGAATGCTGCTATTGAAGCTGCCCATGCCGGAGAAGCAGGACGCGGCTTTGCTGTCGTGGCAGCCGAGGTGCGCAAGCTGGCAGGGGAATCTGAAACGGTGGCACATACATCTCAGGAAAGCCAGCGGCAGACTGCCCAGGAGATTAAGACCATGGAAAAGATTTCCAATGCCGTTGAAAAGAAGGCACAGGAAATCAATAATTTCATTGCGGAAATTTCTGCCAATGTGGAAGCCGTAACTGCACGCAGCGAAGAAATTACATCTATCGCAACCTCCATGATAGAGGAAACAAGATAAGTCGTATAAAAGAATTGCTTTCAATAGGGCGTGTTGATTAAAGCATATTTTCAGTAATATCCTATATAATTATTACAGAGGAGGCGATTGTCATGAAGGTACAGAAAAGACGCTATGAGTTAACAGATGATGAGTGATTTTCCAGTGCGAGAATGTAGCTATCGCCAAGGAAGAACTGGACGGATGGATAAAATGGGCCCAGCTAGACAACATGATCGATATGATTATGCTACGCTGCTCCGACATTGATGTAAGGTTGCCATGGGATTATGAGGCTGCTTAGCAGGCTGGGAATTCCTCCACACAAACTGATGACACCTCATTTTTTTAGATAAAAATATAGGTTGCCGACTAATTTCTTAGTGAGACAGCCCCGTTTCCCTTAGTTAAAGATATTGTTGGGTATCTCAAGATGTGTCATTCG
>JAEDOE010000077.1 GCA_016302095.1 Anaerovibrio sp.
TTATGAAGGTCTACGAAAATGGTGCTGTTGCTTTGAATAATGTCAATGTGGATATTCGCAAGGGCGAGTTTGTTTTTTTGGTAGGCCCTAGTGGTGCCGGCAAGTCCACCTTTATCAAGATGCTGTTCCGTGAGGTTCTGCCAACCTCCGGCATCCTGACGGTCAATGGCAGGGATGTCATCCGCATGGCAAATCGGGATGTGCCTTATCTCAGGCGCAGCCTGGGGGTAATCTTTCAGGATTACCGCCTGCTGCCGGACAAGACCGTCTATGAGAATATTGCCTTCGCCATGCAGGTTATTGAGGCTCCCCGCCGCATGATGCAGCGCAGCGTGAATTCGGTGCTGGATATTGTAGGACTGCGGGATAAGTATAAATGCTTTCCAAATCAGCTTTCCGGCGGCGAGCAGCAGCGTGTTGCCATTGCCCGCGCCATTGTCAACAACCCGGCTATTGTGATTGCCGATGAACCTACTGGCAATCTTGATCCTGATACATCCTGGGGAATTATGGATATTTTCCAGCGGATTAATGCAGCTGGTACTACTATCGTCATGGCTACCCATGACAAGACCATTGTGGATGCCATGCAGCGGCGTGTAATCGCTATTGAGGATGGCACGATTGTCAGGGATGAGGCACAGGGAGGCTACGGCTATGAAAATTAGAACATCTGAATATTTCATCAGGGAGGTTTTTCTGTCCCTGCGGCGCAATAACTGGATGTCCGTTGCCTCTGTAGGCACGGTGGCAGTGTCCCTGTTTATTTTTGGCATGTTCCTGATGCTGGTGATGAACATGAACAAGATGGCTGAGTCCCTGGAGTCACAGGTGCAGATAAATGTGTATCTGGAGGAGTCAGTAAGCCGGGAGGATGCCAGGGATATTGAGAAGGATTTGAAGGAAATGCAGGGGGTGGAGAAGGTTACCTTTGTTTCCAAGGAAGATGCCATGGAGCGCTTCAAGGAAAGGCTGGGGGACCAGAAAACCCTGCTGGAGGCACTGGATGACACCAATCCTTTGCCGGATGCCTTTGAGGTGACGATTACCCGCCCGGAGCTGGTAAAGACAGCGGCTGAGTCCATTGAGAAACTTGATGGGGTTGAGTCTGCCAAGTACGGCCAGGATGTGATGGAGCATCTCTTTGAGATGACGCGGCTTATCAGGATTTTTGGTTTTTCCTTGATGCTGGTGCTGGCCCTGGCAACACTGTTTATCATTTCCAATACCATCCGGCTGACTGTCTTTGCCCGGCGCAAGGAGATTGCCATCATGAAGTATGTGGGGGCTACGGACTGGTTTATCCGCTGGCCTTTCGTGCTGGAGGGCATGGTGCTGGGGCTTTTGGGGAGCCTGGTGGCAGCCGTGGTGCTGCGGACGGCCTATACCGGCATGGCTGAGAAGATTTATGATACGCTGGCGTTTTTTCCGCTGATTCCGGAGCAGCCGTTTTTGACTTATATTACCATTGTGGTGGTCCTGAGCGGCATGGCTGTGGGAGCCATAGGCAGTGCTGTGTCCATCAAGCGGTTCCTGAAGGTCTGAGGTGATGGCAGGATGAGAGAAAAAGCATGCATTGGCAGCGGTAAAAGAAAAGGGCAGGGCAAAGGCTCCGGCATAATGCGCCAGCAGGCAGGGACGAGGCTTTTGAGCCTGGTGCTTGCCCTGGTGCTGCTTTTGTCCCTGCCGGGCATGGCCATGGCTGATGACCTGGAGGAGCAGCTGGCTGATTTGCAGCGGCAGGCGGAGAGGCAGCAGGAGATCACCAATGAGGCGGCTGCCAAGGTGGAGAGCGTGTCTGAAAGGCTGCGGGGCATCCAGGAGGAGCTGAGTGCGGCAACTGCGGCATATAAAGAGGTCAAAGCGCAGCTTGATACCGTGGAGGGCAAGATTGACGAGAACACGGAGCTCCTGGAGAAAACAGAGGCTGATTTGAAGGTCAAGAATAAGATGCTCCAGCGGCGTGTCCGGGATATTTATATTAACGGCCAGATAAGCTATGTGGATGTGCTGTTCGGGGCGAAGGATTTTTCTGATTTGATGACGCGGATGGACATCCTGAAGCGGATTATCAAGCATGACTATGACCTGATAGTGAAGGTAAAGCAGGAAAAGGAGATTGTTGTTACTGCCAGGGCGCAGCTGGAAAAGGACCGTGCCGAGGCTGAGCGGCTGGTGGCTGATGCTGATGAAAAGAGGGCTGCTGTTGCGGCGAAGGAAGCGGAGCAGCAGGAGCTTTTGGATCAGGCTATCTATGACAGGGATACTTCTGAGCAGGCCTACGAGGAATTGATGGCGGCTTCCGAGGAGGTGGCCAACATGATTCGCCGCAGCAACATGTCCTATAGCGGCGCACCTGCCGGTTCCGGCGGCATGATCTGGCCTCTCAGCGGCCCTGTGACCTCGGAGTTTGGCTGGCGTACCCATCCGATTTTCGGCACGGCGCGTTTTCACAGCGGCCTGGATATTGGCGGTGACTACGGCCTGCCTATTTATGCGGCTGCCAGCGGCACGGTTATTCATGCCGGGTGGATCAGCGGCTATGGCAACACGGTGATTATTGACCATGGGGGCGGTGTGACTACCCTGTACGGGCATAATGATTCCCTGAATGTGGGGGTAGGGCAGACTGTGAGCCAGGGGCAGGTGATTGCCATGTGCGGCTCTACAGGCAATTCCACCGGCCCGCACTGCCATTTTGAGGTGCGTGAGAATGGTGAGCCGGTGAGCCCGTATAGCTATTTGTAAGCAAAGGTAATGTGGTATGAAAAAAATAATTATAACTGCCCTGATAACGGCTGTGCTGGTGGTTACGGGCATGTTCATGGGGCTGTTCAGCCTGCTGGGGGCCAATGAGGCAAATGTGGCGCAGATTGGCAGGCTGGTGACCACCATGCTGTTTATTGAGAATAAGTATGTGGATGAGGTGCCCCTGGAGAAGCTGGTGGATGGTGCCATTGACGGCATGACCAGGGCTCTGGGGGATAAGCACTCCATTTACATGGATGATGAGAAGTTCAAGCAGCTGATGCAGCAGACAGAAGGTGCCTTTGGCGGCATTGGCGTGGTCATGGGCTTCCCGGAGCCGGGGCACTGTGAGATTATGTCCGTCATGGAGGATACTCCCAGCTCGGCGGCAGGGCTTTTGGAAAAGGACGAAATCATCAGGATTGATGGTGAGGATGTGTCTGCCATGCAGCCGGAGGAAATGGCCGGCAAGGTGCGGGGGGAGGAAGGTACCCAGGTAGTGCTGACTATCCGCCGCCAGGGGCAGGAGGACTTCGATGTAACCATTACCCGGGCGGTTATCCAGCTGACTACCGCCAAGGGCATTATGGTGGATAACACGAAGATTGGCTATATCCGGGTGGCATCCTTCAGCGAAAATACCGGCAAGGAGTTCCAGAAGGAGCTGGCCAGCCTGAAGGAGCAGGGCATGGAAGGCCTGATCGTGGATTTGCGTGCCAACCCGGGAGGGCTGATTACTTCCTGCGTGGAGATTTCCAACCAGCTGATACCTGCCGGGGAAATCGTGTCCATGGTGGACAGGGACGGCCACAGGACCGTCTACAATTCGGAGCTGGCAGGCTTTGATTATCCTCTTGTGGTGCTGATTGACGGCAATAGCGCCAGCGCCTCGGAGATTCTGGCAGGTGCCGTGCAGGACAGGCAGTGCGGTACTATTGTGGGCACCAAGTCCTTCGGCAAGGGCTCGGTGCAGACCATGCTGCCACTGACCCATGGTGACGGCCTGAAGCTGACTGTGGCAAGGTACTACACCCCGTCCGGCAGGAGCATTGACGGCACCGGCATTGAGCCTGATGTAGAGGTGGAGCTGCCGGAGGGAGCTGTCCAGGATGTGCAGCTTTTGAAGGCTGTAGAGGTGATGAAGGAAAAGCTGGGGCAGTAATATAAGGCTTGCAACAGGGCGGCATGGCTATGGCGGAGCTGTCCTGATGCTGGAGGTAATCCCCTGCGGCTTACGGGCATGAAGCTGCAGGGGATTTTTTTGCTTTTTTAATGGTATTTTAAGATTGGCGTACTAGAATAATTGCGAGGATATTTCAGGCTATAATCATTTTCAATACAGGCTGATTTTTATACAGGGCAGTTCCCCGGCAGGGGATTGCGTGATAAGGAAGGGTGTTTTAGATGAAGATAAAGAGCTTGGTGCTGGGCGGCGTGCTGACCGGCTGCCTGCTGGCTGGCAGCAGCATGGGAAGCTGTATGGAGCTTTCCCTGGAAAATGCCGTGGAGCTGGCGTTGAAGAATAATCCTGATGTGCTGATTACCCAGCTGGGGGAGGAGACCGCCAGGGCATCCCTGCGGCAGGCAAGGGGCAAGAACAGCTTCAGCTGGAAGGCTAGCAGCACTTTCAGCCGCTCCGAGTCTGACAGCAAGGACTGGGAGAACGGCAATAGCAACAAGCTGTCAGTATCCCTGCCGCTTTATTCCGGCGGCGCTAACCAGAACGGCATCAGATCCGGGGAGCTGGGCGTGGATATTGCCAGGCTGGAAACGGAAAGGAAATGGGAAACTACGAGGCTGGCAGTAATCCAGGCATATTATGATACACTGGAGGCACAGAAGAAGATTGCTGTTTATCAGGATACGGTAGACAAGTACCAGCAGCATCTGACCAATGTGGAGCAGCTTTACGGGGCAGGCAGCAAGGCGAAGATTGATGTGCTGCGTTCCCAGGTGGAGCTGTCCAACGCACAGCAGGAACTGATCAAGGGGAAGAATACCTATGACAACAACCTGAGCACCCTCAGGAACCTGATTTGCACTGATAGTGGCGAGCCCTTGGTGCTGACAGATGATTTTGCTTATTTGCCCTTTGAGGGCGGTGTGGACGAATGCCTGACATACGCCATGGAAAATCGCAAAGATTTGCTGGCGGATGGCTATAAGCTGCAGCAGAAGGAGCTGGCTGTCAGCACGGCAAGGGCGGATTATGCGCCTACGGTGGATCTGAGCCTGGGAGCTGGCTGGAGCAAGCAGGTGCTGCCGGATGGTGATAATCATGAATACTCGGCATCTATCGGCGTCAGCTGGAATATTTTTGACAGCGGCATCACCCAGGGCAAGGTGGATGCCGCTCAGGCAGAGCTGAAGATAGCCCGGGCTACCCTGGCAAGGGATAAGAACGATGTGGACCTGGCTGTGCGCAAGGATTATAACAGTATGCGGGAGGCAGAGGAAAGGTTTAATTCCACTCAGGCGGCAGTGAAGCAGGCGGAGGAAGATTTCTTCATCGCCCAGGAAAAGTACAAGGCCGGTGAGGGTATCATGCTGGATATTATCGATGCCCAGGAGGCACTCTCCACGGCACGGCACAACTATATCAGTGCTCAGTATGACTATGCCCGCTACAAGGCAGCCCTGGAAAGCGATATGGGCATGGCAGTGGAGTATGCCCTCCGGTAAGCAGATCAGCTGATAAGCAGGTATGCAGATGAACAGACAAATTGACAAGCAGTCAGGCAGGCTGACAAGGGAGTTTTGCAGATGAATATAAAGGGCAAAGTGAAATGGCTGATCATAGGGGCGGTGGTGCTGGCAGCTGCTGCTGGCGGCTATAGCTATTACAGCAGCCAGCAGGAGGCGGCGCAGCAGGCAGCCAATGTGGAGCTGGTGACGGCATCAAGGCAGAATCTGAAGTCTACGGTGTCCGCTACAGGCACTATCAGGCCGGTGGACTCGGTGGAGGTCAGCTCCAAGATTACCGCTAGGATCAAGTCCGTGCTGGTAAAGGAAAATGATGTGGTGAAAGCAGGCCAGACGGTGGCTATCCTGGATGGCAAGGACTACGAGGCCACCAAGGACCAGGCTTCCTACAAGGTGGTCAATACCCGTTCCAAGTACAAACGGGCGGAGTATCTGTACTCTATCGGTGCCAAGTCCAAGGAGGAGCTGGAGGATGCGGAGTACGACTACGATACAGCGGAAAGTTCCCTTTCCAAGACTGAGTCTGACCTGGCGGAGACGGTGATTACCGCCCCTATGGACGGCATTGTGGTAGGTGAGCCAAAGACGGCAGGCACCATGGC
>JAEDOE010000078.1 GCA_016302095.1 Anaerovibrio sp.
TGAGGATTCTCTCCAGGCCGAATATCACCACCATGAGCGGTGAGGAGGCAGAGATCCTCATTGGCGGTGAGATGGGAATTCCTACCAGCAAGGATGGCGAGATTGTTGTTACCTGGAAGGAGTATGGCATCCATCTCAAGATTAAGCCTACTGTGGACCATGAGAATAAGATTACTACCAGTGTGCAGGCGGAAGTAAGCAATCTGAATGATGCAGCGGCTGTGGCAACTACAGCCGGCAAGATTCCGGGGCTTAGCTCCCGCAAGGCATCAACTGTCCTGACCTTGCCGGATGGCGGCACCATGTCTATTGGCGGCCTGCTTGATAACCGGGAGAACAAGATTGTGACCAAGGTGCCTATTTTGGGGGATATTCCAATTATTGGCGAATTTTTCAAGCATACTTCCAATTCCAAGGATAAGCACGAGCTGATGATTTTGATTACACCGACGATTGTGACGGCAAATGATCCTGTCAAGGCCTCCAATAAGATGGCAGAGGCTGTGGAGGAAAGCAAGCGGCAGATAGCGGAGATGGAGGATGTATTTCCGAATGATCCGCCTAAGAAACAGCCCCTTGCCAAGACCGACCCGGAGAAGATAGAGCATCCTGTTAAGGAACCTGTACCTCATGTCAAGCGTGATTTTGGCGGATATGACAGCTGGGTTGCCAAGGCAGAGGCGGAGCTGAAGGCAGAAGCCGAGGCTAAGGAAGCTGCCAAGCGGGAGGCCATGCAGGCGGAGAAGCAGGCAAAAGCAGAGACGGCACAGAGACCTGTGCTGCCGGAGGCTGATTGATTTGCGATGATGCAGTTTTGTATTTTGAATAACTTAGGTATTTTGTGTTGGCTGCCGGAAGGAGGGCGGATTAGATAGATGTCTGAAGAAAATATCAGTGGTGTGGTGATTACCTTTTTCAGCACAGCTTCCTCCGTGGGCAAGACATTGATCGGTGTCAACATGGCTTCTGAATTGGCACGTCAGGGCTACAGGGTGTGTCTGGTGGATTATGATTTGCAGTTTGGTGATGTGGCCAATTATCTGCATATTCAGGTTGAACGCTCCGTCAAGGATGTACTGGAAACCATGAACAGCAGGCCTGATGTACCTTTGCAGGATTGCCTTACCCAGTATCGCTATGGCATGATTAGCTTTGATGTGGTACCGGCACCGGAGTTTTTGGATGAGGCCTACAACATTTCTGCTGATGACTGCCGGAGGCTGATTGAGAAGCTGCGCCTGCTCTATGATTATGTGATTATAGATACTACCAGCATGTTCAGTGTGCTGAATCTTGCTATGCTGGATCTGAGTACTATAGTGACTTTCCTGGGGGTGGTGGATTTTATCCCTACTATCAAGAATATGAAGATAGGCAATGATACCTTGCGGACCTTGAACTACGATACCAATAAGATACGGCTGGTGCTGAACCGCAGTGATGCCAAAACCCGCATTTCTATGGAGGATGTGGAACAGCTTCTGGGCGGAGGTTTTTATCATATCCTGCCCAATGACTTCAAGGCGGCCAGCGAATCCATTGTGACCGGCGTACCGCTGGTGCTGGGGGGTTCTGATAGTGTACTAGCCACGGAAATCCGCAAGCTGATTTCCCGTTATACCAATCGTGCCTATGAGGAAGATGCAGGCCTGTCTGCATTTGATGATGAAGGAGAAAACGGCAGACGCAAGTCCAGTGGCTGGTTTTCCAAGCTTTTCAGTTAGGAGGTAATGTTCGATGCAATACAAGATTATGCTGGTAGAGCATAACCGTCTCCTGCTGGAACAGCTGTCAAAGGTAATAGAGTCGGCCCAGGATATGGAGCTGGCGGCCAGGTATCAGAACAGCAATGATGCACTGGGGCAGGGCAGGGTATTCAATCCCAATATTATCCTTCTGGATGCAGATGTGGACAATGCCACGGAGCTTTTGCAGGAGTTTATCGCGTCCTTCCCCCAGGCAGCCATCATCTGTACAGGTGAGAAGTGGCAGGCAGATAGAACCAGTCATTTTATTCAGTCAGGTGCCAGCGGCTACCTGATTAAGCCCTTCAGCTATGCAAATCTGAAGGAGGCCATCAGGACATATACCACTAATGGTATGGAGATGGATTCCCAGGTGATGACCTTTTTCAGTCCCAAGGGCAAGAGCGGCAAGACTACTTTGATTGCCAATCTGGCTATGGCACTGGGGCGTAGCACTGGTGAGCAGGTGGGGATTATTGATGCCGATCTGCAGTTTGGCGATATGGCGGTGTTTTTCAATCTGGAGCCCCAGAGTACCATCTATGAGGCAGCACGGGATGTGTCCTTTCTGTCTCCTCTGGAGCTGCGGTCTTATTTTACGAAAGTCAATGACAAGGTGTCGGTGCTTTGCGGCACCAAGACGCCAAGCTATATAGATAAGGTGAGCATTCCTAACCTGGAAACGCTTATCAAGATGTCCAAATCCCTGTTTAAATATCTCCTGATTGATGTTCCGGCAGGCTTTAATCCTACATCTATCGCTGCGGCGGAGATGTCAGGCATGACCTATGTGGTTTCCATGCTGAATGGGGCCTATGAGGTTAAGCATGCCCAGCGTGCCCTGGAGATTTTCGAGGCATGGGAGGATTACCGGCAGCGTGTCAAGGTGGTTTTTACCCGTGTGGTGCCCTGCAATCAGGAGTCTCAACGGAAAATGTCCGAGGCTATCGGCTATCCTGTGGAGGCTGTGGTGCCCAATGCCTATATGGTAGTGTCCAAGGCTGCTGATAATGGTCAGATGGCACTGGATTTGGAGCCGGACAGCCCGCTGGCAAGGAGCATCAATTACCTGGCTGGCAGGATTATTCGTCAGAATGATACAGGGCGTGGTGCAGGATGATATTGAATATTGCAATAGCCGTGATGGCTGTTATTTTGGGATTCAGCCTGTCAATGTTCTTTTTGAGCCGCAAGGGTTCGGAGAAGAAGGTTATCAAGAACCGCATGGCTTATTTTGCCGGGGTGGATGTGAGCCTGCAAAATGCCAGCAGGAAGCATGGTCACAGGCGTGATGGCGTCAAGCCGCTGGTGGAGAGGCTACGGCTTTTTATACAGGTTGTAGGCGCTAAGATAAGCCGCTTTCAGAAGGATAACAGCCTGGACATGAAGATGCAGCAGGCGGCGTGGCCTTTTCTGGGCAGCGAGTTTCAGGTTATCATGCTGGGTGTTGGTGCGGTGGCAGCATTGGTGCTGGGGCTGCTGACATTGGATGTGCTGATGGCAGCACTGGGGTTCATTGGCGGCATCCTGGGCTGTATGATTGCTCTGTCTATCCGCATACAGCGCAGGCAGGCGGCCTTTGTCAATCAGCTGGGCGATATGCTCAGCATGGTGGCAAATGCCCTCAGGGCAGGTTTCAGCTTTATGCAGGCAATGGAGCATGTGGCTGGAGAGATGAATGACCCTGTCCGGCTGGAAATCAACAAGGTGGTCAGGGATGTCAATGTGGGGATTTCCTTGGAGGAGGCCCTCAATAATATGACAAAGCGCATCCAAAGCCCTGACTTTAACCTGGTGGTGGCAGCCGTGCTCATTCAGCGGCAGGTAGGCGGCAACTTGGCCCAGATTCTTGATAACATCAGTGAGACGATTAATGACCGCATCAGGATGCGCCGGGAGGTTATGGCATTGACAGCCCAGGGGCGCATGTCAGGCTTAATCCTTGTGGTATTGCCGTTTGCCCTGGCAGCACTTTTAAAAAGTATAAATCCTGCTTATCTGGATCCGTTATTTAATGATCCCATTGGCAGGATGGCAGTCGCTGGCTCCTTGGTTATGATAGTAATAGGCTGCGTTGTCATCAAGAGGATTGTTGATATAGATATTTAGTTTTTGTTTTTGTAATATACGCTGATATTTATCGGCGATATTAATATTTTATATTTATTATTTTTTTATTCATAGGAGGAATGTATTATGTTCACTATTTTAACTCATCTCAAGAATCGTTACCTGAGTCAGAAGGCGCAGGGTATCGTAGAGTACGCCCTGATTTTGGCATTTGTTGTAGTTCTGGCTATTGTGCTGACCAACACTGGCGGTCTGAGCGATGCTATCAAGAATGTATTCAGTGATACTACCAATCAGGTTAAGAAGCGTTAAGTTGAACTAAAATTAGAGAGCAATGGATATGCTGATAGTTTTTTTCAGTGACTGCTGGTGTGGAAAACAGAACGCTCAAGGCATGGTGGAGTATGCCCTGCTGTTGGCTTTCGTAGCAGTTTTGGCACTGGCTGCCACCTTGGCTGGAGATAGTGCCCTGAAGGAGGCTGTACTGGAGACCTTTGCCGAAATTGTAGCCAAAGTGCAGTTAGTAGTCGGCGGATAGCCGGTTTTGCAAGATGGTATGACCGCCTGTGATGGAAGTCGCAGGCGGTATGATTTTTGAGATTGCTTGTGTGTATAGGTTTGAGGAGGCGGCGGTATGCTGAGAGGACAAAGGGCACAGGGAATAGTAGAGTTTGCTGTGGTACTGCCATTGTTTTTGCTGCTGTCCATGGGTGTCATTTATTTTGGCATGGCATTCAGTGATTATCTGACTATGAGTAATACAGTGCGCAGTGTAGCCCATGAGGCTTCACTAAAAAGCACTGATGATGATTATAAAACCGTTATCAGGAACGCTACCAGTGGCATTACCATGGTAAGCGATATATATGTGTGGCAGCCTGACAGCAAGAATGGCAACAATAATGATTTTTTGTCTGTTACCTATGATGCTGATCGTCACAATGTGGTGGTACGGGCTCAGGCAAAGCTAAGCAAGGATAGCGCTATTGCCAATGCCGTTAATAACATGCTGGGAAATAGCATAGGCGATGCAATGAGCATCACTTATACTATGTATACGGATAGAAAGTAGCAAAGGATGTGAAGGTCTTGACATTATTGGAGAAATTGGGGCGTGGCAATCAGCCGAATGTCCAGGTACAGATTTTTGCTACTATTTCATCAGAAACAGTAGATAATGATTATCAGACTATCAAGCAGTCTGTCCATAAGATTATTGTGGAGCAGATGACGCCTACCGAGCAGATGGTTTTGTCTGCCGTGCAGCAGGATGCTGCCGAGGTGGAGCAGGTTATAGGCAACTATGTGGACAAGGTGCTGGAGGATAATCCTTTTGCTGTCCCTGTCAGCGAGCGGGGGCGGATTGTTTCTGACCTGAGAGATGAAATGCTGGGGCTGGGTCCTATCGAGTCACTATTAAAGGACCCATCCATTACAGAAATTATGGTTAATGGGCCCAAGAAGGTGTTTATTGAGCGCATGGGCAAGCTGCAGCTTTCCGGGGTGCAGTTTCATGATGATGCTCATGTGATGAATATTATTGAGCGTATTTTGTCACCAATTGGCAGGCATATTGATGAGTCTACGCCGTTGGTGGATGCCCGCCTGAAAGACGGTTCCCGTGTAAATATCATTATTCCGCCTTTGGCACTGTGTGGTCCTTGCATCACTATCCGTAAATTTGCCCAAAAGGCTCTTTCAGTAGAAAACCTCATCAGCTTCGGCACACTGGACAGGAAGATGGCTGATTTTATCAAGGCATGTATTCAGGCGAGAATAAATATCCTCGTATCAGGTGGTACGGGCTCCGGCAAGACCACTACACTGAATGTGCTATCTTCATTTATTCCTGAGAATGAGCGTATAGTCACTATAGAGGATGCGGCGGAGCTGAAGCTGCAGCAGGCTCATGTGGTGACCTTGGAGTCCAGGCCTGCCAATATTGAGGGGTCAGGTCAGATTACTATCCGTGACTTAGTGAAGAATGCCCTGCGTATGCGTCCTGATCGCATCATTGTAGGCGAGGTTCGTTCCGGCGAGGCTCTTGACATGCTGCAGGCGATGAATACAGGTCATGATGGTTCCCTGACTACGGCTCATGCCAATACGCCGAGGGATGCCCTCAGCCGTCTGGAAACCATGGTGCTGATGGCGGGCTTCGAGATGCCTGTCCGTGCTATCCGTGAGCAGATTTCTTCTGCTATTGAGCTGATTTT
>JAEDOE010000079.1 GCA_016302095.1 Anaerovibrio sp.
ATTGCCATCCCTCTGCTGAAGTTTATGGGCAAGGACACCACTCTGGAGGAAGCTCAGGCCAAGAAGGATGCCATGAAGGCACAGGCCAAGGGTACTGCTCCGGCAGCCAAGGCAGCCGCTGTTTCCACTGGTGTTGCCAGTGTCAATGCTGGCGGCAGGGTAAAGAAGATTGCCTTTGCCTGTGATGCAGGTATGGGCTCCAGCGCTATGGGCGCTACTGTCCTGAAGAAGAAAATCAAGGCTGCCGGGCTGGACGGTATCGAGGTTATCCATACCTCCGTGTCCTCTATTCCTGCGGATGTGCAGATTGTCGTTACCCATCAGTCCCTCCGGGAGCGTGCCGCCCAGAGCAATCCTAATGCGGAGCTGGTGCTGATTACCAACTTCCTGGCCGCCCCTGAGTATGGTATTCTGGTGGAGGATTTGCAGCGTCGCAACAGCTGAGTTGCTGAAATCTATTGAACTATTTAATTGCCGGACTGTTAAATTGTTGAAAGCATAAAGAAAATCCGTTATACTGATGGCCTTGGGGTAGTTGTCAGTATAACGGTTTTTGCATGGCTGATAGTTGCTTGCATAGCTGATAGCTGTTTGCATTGCTGATGGCTGATAGTTGATAGTGGATAGTTAATAGCTTATAGTTATTTGAAGCAGAGGAGATAAAGGGGTGGGCAATATGAAAATCACACCGAGAATGAAACAGATTTTGCAGGCTCTGCTGGAGGAAAAGGAGCCTATATCCATAAAGCATTTAGCGGAAAAGACCGGCATCAGCAAGCGCACCGTGCAGCGGGAGCTGGAGTCTGTCAATGATGTGCTGCTGCCCTATGGCATGGAGTTTGCTTCCAAGACAGGCGTGGGGGTGTGGCTGGCCGGGGATGAAGCTGCCAGGGCAGGGATTCTGGCTGAGGCTGCCAGCAGTGATGAGTATGCTGCCAGCAGCAAGGAGGACAGGCGCAAGAGGCTGGTGCTGGAAATCCTGAGGGAAAAGACGCTTCGGAAGCTGTATTATTATAGCCGCAAGTTCGGTGTTAGCGAAGCTACCATCAGCACGGATTTGGAAGCGGTGGAGACATGGCTGTCCCATCAGGGGCTGTCCATGGCAAGGAAGCCGGGCAGCGGCATCGAGGTGGAAGGAACGGAGGAAAACTACCGCCGGGCCATACGGTTTTTTATTGGGGAGAACATAGATACAAAGCTGTTCCGGCAGCTGTATGACGGTGATGGCGGCGAGAATTATGCAGCTTCCCTGCAGAAAAACCACCTGGGCAGGCTGCTGGACAAGGAAATCCTGCGCCGGGTTCATGAGTGCCTTGAGGGGATGGATAACCAGCGGATGGACAACCTGACGGAAAATGCCTATGACGGTCTGGTCATCCATCTGGCCATTGCCATCAACCGCATTTTGCAGCAGGATGTAATCCAGGTGACCGGGGACTGGCAGGAGAAGCTGCCCCGTGATGAGGATTACAGGCTGGCAGAGGATATTGCAGCAGAGCTGGAAGCGGAGTTTGAGGTGTCTATCCCCCAGCTGGAGATTGCCTATATCTGCCTGCATCTCAAGGGAGCCAAGCATGAAAAAATCCAGCTGCCGGGCAGGGAGGAAAGAATGGAGCTGGCGGACAGGGAGCTGCGTCAGTTTGTCAATGATCTGATTGATGCTTATGACGGTCAGCAGGCTTATCTTTTGAAGCAGGATGATGAATTTATGCAGGGGCTTTTAGCTCATTTGCAGCCTACTATCGTGCGGCTGGTGCATGGCATGAGCATTCAGAATCCTGTGCTGGCGGATATCAAGGAAAATTACAGCGAGATATATGCCAGGTGCCAGCGGGCAGCACAGGTGCTGGCGGACAAGGTGGGCAGGAGTGTGCCGGAGGAGGAAATCGGCTTTCTGGCGGTGCATTTCGGGGCGGCACTGGTGCGCCTGGAGGGGCGCAAGGAGCAGATACGGAAGGTGCAGGTGGCAGTGGTCTGTTCCAGTGGCATCGGCCTGTCACGGCTGATGGCGGCAAAGCTGGAGAAGGTCTTTAAGGACAGGCTGGAAATGACTACCTACGGCAAGCACGACATCACCCCGGCGGTGGAGGCAAAAATTGATTTTATCATTTCCAGCTTGCAGCTGGAGGCTGTGCAGGTGCCGGTAGTCTATGTCAATCCGCTATTGAGCGAGGCTGATATCGGGGAAATACGCTGCCTGATATACCAGTTTGAGCGGCTGCCACGGAAGGAGGGCACAGGGGACAGGCATACGGCTCCCTTTGACGAGGTGAACAGGGTGGCGGCATGCATCAGCAGTGTCATCAAGCATCTGAGGTGTTTTCAGGCACCGGCTGACATTACCTTTGACAGGCTGCTGTTCACCATCGGCGAGCGCATGACTGTACAGCCGGAGCGGCAGGAGATGATTGTGGACGCGCTGGCAAAGCGTGAGCAGGTTTCCAGCCAGATTTTTGCTGAGTTCGGCTTTGCCCTGCTGCATGCCCGTACCAATGGCGTCACCCATCCCAGCTTTGCCGTCTGCCTGCCGGAAGGGGGCAGCTGCTTCCAGAATAGCTATTTCAAGGAAATTTCTGTGGTGCTGGTGATGCTGGTGCCGGTGGATGACAGCCTTGAGGTCAATACGGGGATTATGGGCTACATCAGCAGCATGCTCATCGAGGAGCCGGACTTTCTGGCTATGGCAGCCGGTGGCGATGAGGAAATTATCCGCCAGGAGCTGTCCGGGCATCTGAACAGGTATTTTAAGGAATATCTGGGCAATCTCGCCTGAAATAATATCGTTTTAAGCATGTCGCCTGAAATCTCATCAAGTGGGCAGGGCTGTGCCGTGGCGGTTTGCAGCCGCGGCATGGCTGCTGCCCTTTTTATTTTTGCAAATTTGGTGTATAATCATGCTTAACAGTCTGTAATTATCTATGCTAAACTATAATGAAGCGTTGAAGGACGCAATATGCAAAGGATGGGATGTATCATGGTTTCTGAAAAAATGCACACTCTTGGCACGAAAAAATCCACTATCAGGACGATTTTTGAATACGGCAAGCAGAGGGCTGCGGTTGTCGGTGCGGAAAATGTTTATGATTTTTCTATCGGCAATCCCAATGTGCCTGCCCCTGAGGCGGTAAAGACGGCGATAATAGATATCCTGAACACCGTGGATACCTGCGAGCTGCATGGCTATACCATTGCACCGGGACTGCCCCAGGTCCGGGAGACCATTGCCGCCAGCATCAACCGCCGTTTCGGCACGAATTTTGCCGGTAAAAACCTTTTTATGACCAGCGGTGCGGCAGCAGCCATCACCATCTGCTTCAAGGCACTTCATGAGGATGGCGCAGATGACGAGTTCATCACTTTTGCCCCGTATTTCCCGGAGTATGGCTGCTTCGTGGAGTCTGTGGGCTCCAAGCTGTCGGTAGTGCCTGCCAACACAGAGGATTTTCAGATTCAGTTTGACAAGCTGGAGGAAATGCTCAGCCCCAAGACCAAGGCGGTTATCATCAACAGCCCCAACAACCCAAGCGGTGTGGTGTATTCCGAGGCTACCATCAAAAAGCTGGCCGGGATGCTGTCTGCCAAGGAGAAGGAGTTCGGCCACCCGATTTTCATTATTTCTGATGAGCCCTACAGGGAGCTGGTCTATGGCGGCCTGACTGTGCCTTATGTGGCCAAGTATTATCCAAATACCCTGGTCTGCTACTCCTGGAGCAAGTCCCTTTCTCTGCCGGGCGAGCGTATCGGCTATATTGTGGTGCCTGATGAGGTGGCAGATTTCGGGCGTGTGTACGGGGCTATTGCCGGTGCTGCCCGGGTGCTTACCCATGTCAATGCTTCCTCCCTGTTTCAGAGGGTGGTGGCAAGGTGCGTGGACGAGCCTTCCAATATTGCCGCCTATGAGCGTAATGGCAATCTCCTGTATAACGGCCTGATTGAGGCAGGCTTTACCTGCCAGAAGCCTCAGGGGGCATTTTACCTGTTCCCGAAGGCACTGGAGGATGATGACCGGGCTTTCTGCAAGAAGGCCATGGAGTATGACCTGCTGCTGGTGCCGGGCTCTGATTTTGGCTGCCCGGGCTATTTCCGTGCGGCATACTGCATCAAGGAATCCACCATCAGGAATTCCCTGCCGGTGTTCAAGAAGCTGGCGGCAGAGTATAAATAAATGTAGCAGTTGCTAATATATGGGGATACGGAGTTATGTGCAGCGTAACTCCGTATTGTAGTTTACGGAAGCAGGGGAACAGGGCAGTATGGCAATGGATTTTGATTTTTTGAATGAAAAACAGCGGCAGGTAGTAAATGAGCTGGACAGGAATATCCTGCTCCTGGCCTCGGCAGGCACCGGCAAGACCAATACCCTGTCCTGCCGCATCGTGAATATTCTGGAAAGGGAGCGTGCCAGGGCGGAGGAAATCATCTGCCTGACTTTCACCAACAAGGCCTGCAACGAGATGAAGCAGCGGATAGCCAGCGTGGCAGGAGTCAGGGGCAGGGGCGTGACGGTTCGGACCTTTCATGGCTTCTGCTATGAAATCCTGCGCTGGGCTGCCAAGGGGCAGACTGATGTGGCAGGGGATTTTACGGTGGCTGA
Source organism: Anaerovibrio sp. (assembly GCA_016302095.1). GTDB lineage: Bacteria > Bacillota > Negativicutes > Selenomonadales > Selenomonadaceae > Anaerovibrio. The sequence goes on from JAEDOE010000079.1 coordinate 4,595, forward strand.
CGAGACGGACTGCCTGGAGATTATCCGGGGACTGGACTATTGCCAGGCACACCAGGAAAATGCCTTGCAGGCCCTGATCAATCTCATCAAGGAATACCGGGGGGAGTACAATATTTTTTCTGACGACCGGCAGGCGGACTATGAAAGGGTACTGCTGCGCCTCAAGGAGGAAAAGCAGCAGCGCATTAATGATGCCGCCAGGCAGAAGGGCAGGCCCAATCATGATATTGTCATGATGTTTGAGGCACACTGCGGCGAGATTGTCAGCCAGTACGACGGCAGGCTGCTGGAAAACCACTATGTGGATTTCTGCGATTTGATTAACGGCGCTTATCAGGTATTGCAGCAGGAGGAAAGCTGCCGCTTCTGGCAGGATAGGTTCCGTTTCTGGTGCGTGGATGAGGTGCAGGATACCAGCAGGCTGGAGTATGCCATCCTGACGAGGATGTTTGGGGATAGCAACCTGCTCCTGTGCGGTGATTTTTTTCAGACTATCTATGAGTGGCGTGGCTCGGAGCCACAGCTTATCTATGACCGGTTTGCCAGGGATTATCATCCCATGCTGATGGTGTTCCATGAGAATTACCGCTCTGTCAGGACGCTTTTGGAGGCTTCCTACGGCTTTTTGAAGAACCGTTTTCCTGAGCAGGTGGCAGGGCTTTTCAGGGAGGATGCTGCTGCCATGTCGGAGGAACAGGGGGAAAAAATCCATTACCGTCAGCTGAACAGCACCTATGTGGAGGCAAGCTGGATTTATAACCAGCTGCAAAAACTGCAGCCTGAGGATTTGTCCAGGGTGTGTGTCCTGACACGCTCAAACTATTACAATCAAAAGCTGTCGGACTATTTGGCGCGTATCCGCCAGCAGCGGCAGGAGCAGTTTGAGCTGGGGCAGAGGGATGAGGCGGATTTTCCTCTTGATTTTATGCTGGTGGAGGAGTTCAAGTTTTTCCGCCGCCAGGAAATCAAGGATGTGGTGGCTGCTCTGAGGCTGGTCATCAATCCCCAGGATGCCAGCAGCCTCCTGCGGCTGGTGAAAAGGTTCGGGCGGCGCATCGGCCCTGCCACGGTCAGCCAGATACAGTCGGAGGAATACCGGGCGGCAGGGATTCGGATTACGGATTTTCTCCATGCCTCTGCCCAGAAGTATGGCGAGCCTTTTGAGATGCTGCTGCGGGCCCTGGAGCAGGGGGAGGTGGTAGTTTTTGATGTGGAGGCCACAGGGCTGGACACTGCCAGGGATGAAATCATTCAGCTGGCAGCTATCAAGCTGGATATGCAGGGCAGGGAGCTGGACAGGCTGGTGCATTATGTCAGGGCTTCCCAGCCTGTGGGGCAGTCCGAGGCGGTGCACCATATTTCTGATGCAAAGCTTTTGGAGGAAGGCATTGAGCCGGAAAAGGCCTTGCAGGATTTTCTGGATTTTGCCAGGGGC
>JAEDOE010000080.1 GCA_016302095.1 Anaerovibrio sp.
GGAGAACCCAGGCGCAGGCCGCTGGTGGTGAACGGGCTCAGCTTCTCAAACGGAATAGTATTCTTGTTGGCAGTGATGCCCACCTCATCCAGCAGATTCTGCGCCAGCTTGCCGGTAATCTTCTTGCTGGTCAGATCCACCAGCATCAGGTGATTGTCAGTACCGCCGGAAACAATGCGGAAGCCGTCTGCCTGCAAAGTATCAGCCAGCACCTTGGCATTTTTCACTACCTGCTGTGCATACTCCTTGAACTCAGGAGACAAGGCTTCCTTCAGGGCCACAGCCTTGGCAGCAATCACATGCATCAGAGGGCCGCCCTGAATGCCAGGGAAAATGGCCTTGTTAAACTGCTTGCCAAATTCCTCATCCCTGCACAAAATCATGCCGCCACGAGGCCCACGCAAAGTCTTATGGGTAGTAGTCGTAACCACATCAGCATACGGAATAGGGCTTGGATGCAGCCCGGCAGCCACCAGTCCGGCAATATGGGCCATATCAACCATAAGATAAGCCCCTACGCTGTGAGCAATCTCCGCCATGCGCTCAAAATCAATAGTACGGGCATAGGCAGAAGCACCAGCTACAATCAGCTTCGGCCTACATTCCTCCGCAATGGCCTGAATCTCGTCATAATCCAGCATTTCCGTCTCTGCACTGACACCATAAGGCACAATCTTGAAATACTTGCCGGACATATTCACAGGCGAGCCATGAGTCAGATGGCCGCCATCCGTCAGATTCATGCCCATAACAGTATCCCCTGGTGTCAGCAGGGCAAAAAACACTGCCATATTCGCCTGAGCACCGGAATGAGGCTGCACATTGACATACTCGGCACCAAAAAGCTCCTTGGCCCGGTCAATGGCCAGCTGCTCCACCACATCTACATGCTCACAGCCGCCATAATACCGCTTGCCCGGATACCCCTCCGCATATTTATTGGTCAGCACGCTGCCCTGAGCCTCCATCACGGCCTTGCTGACAATATTCTCAGAAGCAATCAGCTCCAGCTTGCTGCGCTGCCTGCCCAGCTCCTTGCCAATGGCCTCAAAAACCTCGCCATCCACGCCAGCCAATGTATTCATCAAACTCATAGCAATTCCTCCACAATAGCACAATACCACAACACCAAAACAATAAAACAATAAAAATTTCACACTATCCACAGCCCTCAAAAGCCGTGTCTGAAGCGCCTTATTTGGCAGCCTGCCCAATCATCTCCACAAAGGTAGGGTGAGGATGGATCGTAGCGGCAATATCCTCCAGCTTCAAGCCCAGCCGCACAGCCACTGCCAGCTCCCCAATCAGATCGGTAGCCCTGTCGCACACCAGCTGTGCTCCCAGCAGGGTGCCATCTTCAGCTGCCACCAGCTTCACAAAGCCCCCGTCACCACCGGCAATCAGGCTCTTGCCATTGCTGCCCGTAGGCAGCTTTTTCACCACCACGGAAAGCCCCTGCGCCTTGGCCTGCTCCTGGCTAAGCCCCACGGAAGCAATCTCAGGACAGGTATACACGCAGCTTGGCACTACCTTCATATCCACAGTGCCCCTGCCGCCGCCAATCACATCAATCACGTTCTCACCCTGAGCTGCCGCCACATGAGCCAGCTGAATATTGCCAGCCATAGCATCGCCAATCACATACAGCCCGGGAATACTGGTACGCCCATCTGCATCAGCCACCAGGGCACCACGGCTCATTTCCGGCGCCATGCCCTCGCCAAACAAGCCTTCAAGAGCTGCCCGGCGCCCGGCTGCCATCAGCACTGCCTCGGCACATGCCACCTGCTCCTTGCCCTTTTTGTCCAGATAGGTCACAGACATGCTGCCAGCCTCGCCGCTGATGGTCTGTACCTTGCAGGAGGCTTCAATCACAGCCCCCAGCTTTTTCAGCTTCATGGCCAGCCGCTGGGCAATTTCCTTCTCCATAGGCGGCAGGATATGCTCCGCCAGCTCCACAATAGTCACCTGGCAGCCCAGATTCAGATAAATAGAGGCACACTCCACGCCAATAACGCCGCCCCCGATGATCACCAGGGACTTAAACGCCTTGCCTTCCCCCTCCAGCAAATCATTGCTGGTATAAACACCGCTACTGTCACTGCCCGGAATAGGCGGCATGGCAGGCTGGGAGCCAGCCGCCACGATGATATTCTCCGCCTCATACTCTATGCCATTGCAGCTGATCACGCCGGGAGCCGTTATTTGCGCCATGCCTGCCACAACCTCCACCTTGGCCGCCTTCATCAGCTTGCCGATGGCCCCCCGCAGGGACTCCACAATCTCATTTTTCCGCTGGTGCATGGCTTTTTGATCTGCCGCCACATCACCTACCCTGATGCCAAAACGCCCGGCATCCTTTATATCACCCAGAAGCTCTGCCGAATGAAGCAGTGCCTTGGTAGGAATACAGCCCCGGTTCAGGCAGGTACCCCCCAGCTGGGATTTTTCAAACAGCACCACGCTCCTGCCCAGCCTGCCGGCCTTGGCCGCTGCCGTATAACCGCCGGGCCCGGCCCCGATTACTGCAATATCATATTTCATAGCCATCCTGCCTTTCATCTATCAAAATCAAATAACCACCAATCCAATAGCAAGCCCGATTTCCCTGACCAGCTTCACCAAAGCATGCCAAGGCAAATACGTCAGGCAGGCAGCAGCATAGCCGCAATATCATCTGCCAGCCGAGGGCTTGCCTCATCGCTCATGGAAAGCCGTGCCAAAATGGCCTCCCGGTTCATAGGACAGCCCTGCAAAAGCCCCGGCACCTCCTGCAGAAATTCCGCTTCCAGTCCATCCGTCCAAAGCTCCAGCTCCTGCACTGACTGCTTATCCGGGCTGAGGGTATAATCCATCCGCACGGTACCCCAGCCAAAGCGCATTTCCTTGCTGAAATCCAGCACCTTTACCTCGCCATAGAGCCACTCCGGTGCAGACATCCGTTCTTCCTCAGACTGCCAAAAGGCCTTGTCCGCCTCCGTCAGCTCCAGTTCCCTGACCGGCAGCCCGTAAACCTGGCAAAAGGCTTCCCGCAGGCTGTCCTTCATATCTGCCACACTAATCCGGGGATTAAAATCACACAAATTGCACACCCTTGACTGCACCGACTGCACGCCCTTGGCTTTCAGCTTCAGCGGGGAAACATTCAGGTATTTCGGCAGCTGTCCCATGTCCACCTTCATCATCAGCGTACCATGGTGGTAGCTTCTGCCAGCGTGATGATAATAAGCATGGCCGGAAAATTTCTTGCCCTCAACAGTCAAATCATTGCGCCCGTTCTTTTCCGCCCTCAGCCCCTGCAGCTGCACAGCCTTCAGAATCACACCGGTCTGCCTGTCAGCATCAAAATCCTCCGTATTCATAATCATGGTAAAATTCAAATTGCCCAAATCATGATACACGGCACCGCCGCCGGACAGCCGCCTGGCCAGATAGCCGCCGTCCTGCTCCAGCTGCTGCACATGGCACTCAGCCAGGGCATTCTGGTTGCGCCCGATCACCACGGTATGCTTATTCTGCCACAGGTACAGATAGCACTCCCCCGGCTGCAGACGCTTCAAAAGCACCGCCTCTAACGCCAGATTACGGTGGGGATTATTGCTGTCACCCTCAATTAGGAATAGCTTATCAATCATCACACATCAGTCCTTAAAAATATATTTTATGTAAATTAGGCAAAGCTATAAGTCAATACAGGCTTCCGGGCCGCATTCACCTCATCCGGGCGGCCGATATAGCAGCTATGAGGAGCATGATGCAATGCCTCCCCATCAGTTTTGGCTTCCTCAAGGATCTTTAGGAAAAGCTCTGCCGCCTTATCAAGAGTCTCCTTGCTTTCCGTCTCTGTCGGCTCAATCATCAGTGCCTCATGGACAATCAGCGGGAAATACATGGTTGGCGGATGAATACCAAAATCCAGCAGCCGCTTTGCCACATCCATGGCTGCCACCCCATAATCATGCTTCAGCTTTTCCAAGGTCATGACGAACTCGTGCATGCAGACAGTATCATAAGCCATATCATAATGTCCCTTCAAAAGGCTCATCATGTAGTTGGCGTTCAGCACCGCATTGGTAGAGGCCTCCGGAATCCCCTCCTTGCCCAGAGTCAGAATATAGGCAAGGGCACGGATCACCACCAGGAAATTGCCGCCGAAGCTGCGCACCTGCCCCAGTGAATTGGCTGGCGCATAAAGGGAATATTTCCCATCAGACAGCCTTACCTGCGGCGTTGGCAGAAAATCCGCCAAAAATGCCTTGCAGCCTACAGGGCCGCTGCCAGGGCCGCCGCCACCATGCGGAGTGGAAAAGGTCTTGTGGAGGTTCACATGCACGCAGTCAAAGCCCATATCCCCCGGACGCACCACACCCATAATAGCATTCAGATTAGCTCCATCGTAGTAGCACAGGCCGCCAGCCTCATGGATAATACTGGTAATCTCCAAAATATTCGGGTCAAAAATGCCCACCGTATTTGGATTGGTCAGCATCAGACCGGCCGTATCATGGCCTACTGCCGCCCTGAGGGCCTCCAGATCAACGCCTCCCTCGGCATTGGAGGGCACGGATACCACGGAAAAGCCTGCCATCACTGCCGAAGCAGGATTGGTGCCGTGAGCGGAGTCAGGCACGATAATCTTCGTCCTGCCCACATCACCTCTGGACAGGTGATAGCTCCTGATGAGCAGCAGGCCCGTATACTCCCCGTGGGCACCGGCGGCTGGCTGCAGGGTAATGGCATCCATGCCGGTAATCTCCCCCAGCAGTCTTTCCGTCTCGTACATAGCCTGCAAAGCCCCCTGCACCGTATTCTCCGGCTGTAAAGGATGAATCGCAGCAAAGCCCGGCAGACTGCTCATTTCCTCGTTAATGCGGGGATTGTATTTCATGGTGCAGGAGCCAAGAGGATAAAAGCCGTCATTGACACCATGGGTTTCCTTGGCCAGCTCCGTATAGTGCCTGCCCAAATCTATCTCTGCCATTTCCGGCAGCTTAGGCTCCTCCTGCCGCAAAAGCCCAGCAGCAAAATCCGCCTCCGGCACATCACAGCCAGGCAGCAAATCCATGCCCCTGCCAGCCTTGCTTCTCTCAAATAACAGCTCCATCATGCCACCTCCTGGCAAACAGCCTTGATAATCCTTACCAGCTCATCAATTTTTTCCTTGGTGCAAAGCTCCGTACAGCACCAGAGGATGCCCTCCTCTACCGGCAAACCGCCCAGAATCCCCTCTGCCGCCAAATCCTCCTCCAGAATCTTGGCCGGGATTGGAGTAGTGGTTACAAATTCATGGAAAAACGGCTTGTCAGTCACCAGCTGGAAGCCGGGGATTTTGCACAGCTCACCAGCCAGGTAATGGGCATGGGCAGCGGAGCTTACAGCCGCCTGCCGGATGCCCTTCGGCCCCATGGCAGCCAGATAAACTGCCGCCGTCATGGCGCACAAGGCCTCATTGGAGCAGATATTGGAGGAAGCCTTCTCCCGGCGGATATGCTGCTCCCTTGCCTGCAAGGTCAGCACATAGCATCTTTTGCCATTGGCATCCCTGGTTTCACCTACAATACGCCCCGGCAGCTTGCGCACCATGGCACTGGTAGTGGTCATAAAGCCCAGATACGGGCCGCCAAAGCCCAACGGCATGCCCAGGGGCTGGCCTTCGCCTACGGCAATATCCACCCCGTACTCCCCAGGCGTTTTCAAAAGCCCCAAGGCAATAGGGTTGACCCCCATAATCACCTTGGCGCCTGCCTCATGGGATATAGCCACCACAGCCTCCATATCCTCAATCACGCCATAATAGTTAGGACTCTGCACATAGACACAGGCACTGGTCTTGTCAAGAGCTGATTTCAATGCCTCAATATCGGTTGCATAATCAGCCACAGGCAGCACCTTTACCTCTACGCTGCGGCTGGCACAGTAAGTCTTTATTACTGCCAGCACCTTCGGGTCAACAGCCCCGGATACGATAACTCCCTGCTTCTTCCGCTCCTGGCACATGAATACTGCCTCGGCAGCAGCCACAGCGC
>JAEDOE010000081.1 GCA_016302095.1 Anaerovibrio sp.
GCAATGTCTTCACTGCCCGCCCGGATGAGGCACGGGATGTACTGCGCACCGTGGAAAGCCGCCACCTGACCGCCGAGCTGCTAAAAAAGCAGCAAAACGCAGCAGGTCAGCCAGCCAGTACTGCTGCTATTGCGCCCCGGCAGGAACCAGCCCTGCCACGGCCTGCCGGAACCATCACGCTAGACAATCAGCTATACCAGCGTTATCAGGGGGAGCTGCAGATTACCAAAACAGACCTGCCCCCTGACCGGCGCATCAATGTGCTGGGGCAGCTCCCTGCCCTTGAGCAACGCCTGCTAAAATACATCACCCCCGGCAAAAAATTCCGCTTCACCTAAAAACTAAAAGCGTTCAGCGGCAAAATAAAATCCATAGCAAGCAAAAAAGAGACTGCCCCAGGCCAGGGACAATCTCTTTTTATTTTCATATAACGTAAAAACTTAATAGCCTGCCATGGCAAAGCCATGCATCAGGTCAGGGACAACGCCTTTTCTTACTTTTTACCTTGCAAAACTTTAAATAAATTGCATTACTGCAAATAGAACAAGACCGATAGCCGCTCCCACTATGGAACCGTTCATCCGTATCCACAGCAAATCCGGCTCTGCCTTGTCATAAACCAAACGATTAATCTGCTCATCCGTCATGGTTCCCAGCACATCCCCGGCAATACTGCCCAGCATCTCCTGCGCCTGCATGACGCCACGGGCTGCCAGCTGGTAGCAAATGCCGCTGACTTCCCTTTGCAGGGAGCTGTTTTCCCGAAGCATCTCATATACCACCTGCAAGATACCCTCGGCAAGCTCCTGCAACTGACCATCTATTTTCTCATCTTCATCAGTTGCATTGAACAAATATTCATTTAGATTTAACCTTTGTACAGAATTCAACACAGCACGGTCCAATTCCTGCCTGGCTGCCAAATTTTTTTGTAAAAAACAGGAAATTTTTTCTGCTGCGGCATGCAGCTGCTCCCTCTCCTCGGAATCCTCCTGCTGCACCCTTTCCAGAAACAAAAGGCACCTGTCCTGTATCAGGCCGGCAGCTTCCTCCGTGTTCAGTACATTGACGGACTGGGCAAAGCCAGCCATCATCATAGCCATAGGCCCCTGCAGCTTGGAATCGATGTATTCAGAGAGCACTGACTCTACTTTATCTGCAAACTCCGGCTGCCTTGCCCCGGACTCCAGCTCCTTCGCCCCATACAGAAGGAAGCTCCCTATCCTCTCCGGCGTCATGCTGCCTGCCACCATTTCCCCAAGCCTGGCTGCAAGCCCTGCCGGCATGGCAGCACCATCCCGTGCTTCCAGCCAGTGCCTGCCCCTGGTTGCCAGCCATTTCGCCACCAGCTGCCTGCTCTCCGGCCTTTCCAGCCAGCCCAGAAGCTTGCCGTCAAAATCTATCCTCTTTACCTTTGCCACCAGAGCCTTCTTGCCAAAAAACTCCCTCTGCAGCATCCTGCCTGTTGCCTCAATAAAGGACTGCCGCCTGCGAGGCAAAATTGCCGTATGCCAGGGAAAGCCAAGAGGCTTCTCGAAAAGTGCCGTCACCGCAAACCAGTCGGCAATGCCGCCCACCAGAGCCGCCTCCGCGCAGAACAAAAAGCCTGCGGCAAAGACATTGCCCGGATACTGCACCTGCAGGCAAAGGGCAAACAGAAAAATAACCGCTGCTGCCAGAAGCGTCCTGTCAGCCTTGTTCCAATTCTGCCATATCATGTTCCCAACACCTGCCCTGCTGCATATATTACGGCATAAAGTGCCATACCTGCTATCGCTCCCACCACTGAGCCGTTAATGCGTATCATTTGCAGGTCATCTGCCACCTTTTCCTCCGTAAACTCAACCAGCTCCTTGTCAGATAGCCTGCTGAGCCGTTCCTCTATCATGCCCGCAATTACATCGTGGTGCCCCTGAAGCTCTGACTCCAGCCAGTCCTTCAGCATGGCATCAGCCCTCTGCTGCATCTGGCTGTTTTCAATAAACTGCTTCATGGCAGACTCTGCCATGCCATGCAGCCAGCCTGCCAGCCTGTCACCTGCCAAAAGCTCCGCCAGCACCTGCTCCAGCATACCTGCCAGCTTTTCCTGCGCCTGCAAGTCCTCCAGCACATTCACCAGCCCGTCAACTACAGCAGGCGTTTCTGCCAGCTCACTGAGCCGGTCCCCCAGCCAGGCTGCCGCCCTTTCCTCCGCTGCCGGATTTTCCGCCAGCTCCTTCAAAAAGCCTCTGCCCTTTTCCAGCAGCATGTCCGCAATCCGCTCACCGGTCATGCCCATCAGCCCGATAAGAAACGACCTGCCGCCGGATGCATCGCCATACTCCGTCAGCACATCATCTGCATACCGGGCCAAAAGCTGCCGAAGCTCCTCATCTTCAAGAAGCTCCTCTGCCGATGCTGCCAAAAGGTGCAGGATATGACCTGCACTTTCCTGCCTTGACAGGCCTGCTAAAAAATCGGCTGCCAGCCTGTCCAGCTGCACCCTGCCCAGCATATCCCCCAGCCCCGGTGCCAGCTCCCTGGCCAGCACCTCCGGGCTGAGCCCCTGCTGCAGCTGCAGTGCCATCCTGTCCACCGCAGGCAGCAGCATAGCTTCGCCATTCTTAACCAGGAATTCCTTCATAAATACTGCCGTGTCCTGCTGGCGGACAAACTTCATCACATTATCCGCTCCCAGCAGGTCATTGCCGGCAAAATCCACCACTGCCTGCATGATGCGCTGGCGGTTCCTGATAATAATCTCCGTGCGGTAGGAAATCCCCAACGGCTTCCTGAACAGCGCGGTTACAGCAAACCAGTCAGCCATGCCGCCGATGGTAGCCGCCAAAAAGCCGTTGTGGATCATGCCGCCCCAGAAGCCTGCCTTAGCCAGCCCTGCGGTGCCCGCTGCCCCTGCCACGCTGATGGCAAGGGCAATCGTCGCCTTATATTTTTTCTTCATAATGCTCGTCCATCACGCTTTCTTCTGTCCCCGGCTGACAGCAGGCAGCTGGGGATTTTTCTCCTTTGCCACCGACAGCATAAGCTTGATGCGGTTCAGCTGGTTCACCTCGCTGGCACCGGCATCGCAGTCAATGGCCAGGATATTTGCTTCCTTGTAGTGGTTGCGCAGGCTATGGATAACCCCCTTGCCGGTGATATGGTTCGGCAGGCAGCCAAAAGGCTGCAGGCACACCACATTTGGTACCCCGTGCCTGATGAGCTTCACCATCTCACCGGTAAGGAACCAGCCCTCGCCAGCCATATTGCCCAAAGAAACGTGCTCCTTTGCCAGCCTTGCAATCTCCCCGATGGTATGAGGCGGCAGATACCGCTTGCTATGCTTCATGGCACTGCGCACCGGACGGCGGTAGAACTCCATGAGATGAATGAACATCTGCGCCATGAGCTTGCTCTTGAGGCTGCCGTCCAAAAGCTCCCTCTTTACCACAGCATCATAGGCACTGTACATGAAGAAGTCCACGAAATCAGGCATTACCACCTCGGCACCTTCCTCAAAAAGCACCCTTTCAATATGATTATTCGCCACAGGATGGTACTTGGCAAGGATTTCACCTACGATACCCACCTTTGGCTTCCACAGGTTTTCGTCAATAGGAATAGCTTCAAAATCCCGCACCATGGCGTGGATATTATTGGCAAACCGCTTGTAGCCGCTCTTTTCCCTGGAAAGCTCCTCCTTGCATTTTGCCATCCACTTGTCATAGACAGCCTGGGTTTCTCCCTTGTTCAGCTCATAAGGCATGGTGCGGTTCTTCACATTCATCAGCACATCGCCATAAACCGCTGCCTTGATTGCCTCAGTGAGGCTGTCCCTGTCCAGCTTGAAGGCATCTGTCTCCAAGCCCCAGACTGCAAAAACAGGAATCTGAGGATAACCTGCATCCTTCAATGCCATGCGCAGCACATTCATATAGTTGGTGGCACGGCAGGCACCGCAGGTCTGGAACAGCATAATAGATGTATTGTTCGGATCGCAGATACCGCTCTGAATGGCATTAATCAGCTGCCCAATAACCACGATGGCAGGGTAGCACATATCGTTGTGGACATATTTCAGTCCCACATCCACCGCAGACCGCGGCATCGGCGGTACAATTACGTTGTAGCCGAATTTTTTCAGCACCGGCCCGAACAGCTCGAAGTGAATCGGTGCCATCTGCGGTGCCAGGATGGTGTGCCTGTGCTTGCATTCCTCAGTAAAATGAGGACGCTCCGCAATCTCCAATGCCTGGAACTTCACCGGCCTGCGCCTTGCCAGTGCCGCCATCAAGGAACGCAGGCGGATGCGTGCCGCCCCCAGATTGCTCACATCGTCCAGCTTAATCATGGTATAAATCCGTTCATGGTCCTCAAGAATGGACTTCACCTGCCCCGTAGTGATGGCATCCAGGCCGCAGCCGAAGGAGCTGAACTGAATCATGGTCACATTAGCATGCTCCGCCACATAATGAGCCGCATGGTAAAGCCGTGCATGATAGCTCCACTGATTTACAATCTTCAATGGCTCAGACTGCACAGGCATATGGTATACCGCATCCTCGGAAATAATCGGCAAGTCGTAGGACTGAATCATCTCCGGGATGCCGTGATTGATTTCCGGGTCCATGTGATAAGGGCGGCCAGCCAGCAAAATCACATGCCTGCCATCCCTCTCTGCCTCCTGCAAAATCTCCTGCCCCTTCCGGCGCACCTCCTGACGGTAGGCCTCCAGCTCGGCATAGGCTGCCTCGCAGGCAGACTTAATCTCAGATTTGCTGATGCCCTCACGGCTGCCCAGCTCCTGGTAGAGCCTCTTTACCATGTGCTTCGGGCTGTGAATCGGCAGGAAAGGCTGAATGAAATCAACATTATTTTCCTGCAAAATATCCATATTGCCCCGGATATTTTCTGCATAGGAAGCCACTACAGGGCAGTTGAAATGATTATCTGACTTGTTTTCCTCATCCTCCATATTGTATGGGAGGCAAGGGTAGAAAATCTTTTTCAGTCCCTTTTCCACCAAATCCATGATGTGGCCGTGAGCCAGCTTGGCCGGATAGCAGAGGGAGTCGGATGGCACAGTGTCCATGCCCTTGTAATACATGTGGGCAGAAGACTCACCGGACAATACCACTTCGTAGCCCAGCCTGGTCAAAAGGGTGAACCAGAATGGATAATCCTCATACATATTGAGCACCCGGGGAATACCGATTTTGCCCCGTGGCGCAGCCTGCAAAGGCTGATAATAGTTAAACAGCCGGTCATATTTGAAGCGGTAGATATTCTGCACCTTTGCCGCCTGCTTTTCCTTGCCTGCACCCCGCTCGCAGCGGTTGCCGGTAAAGTAGCGTCCCCCGTCAGGGAAATTCTGCACCGTTACCAGGCAGGCATTGCCGCAGCCGTGGCAGCGGAAGGATTTAGTCTTGACGGAAAAGCTTTCCAGCTGCTCCGGCGGCAAAAGCTCAGACCTGATGCCGCCGGATTCCAAGGCCAGGATAGCCGCACCATAAGCCCCCATAAGCCCTGCAATATCAGGACGGATGACATGCTTGCCCAAAAGCAGCTCCATGGAGCGCAGCACCGCATCGTTGTAGAAGGTTCCCCCCTGCACCACGATATGGTCACCCAGGGTGCTCACATCCTTCAGCTGCATTACCTTGAACAGGGCGTTCTTGATAACAGACAGGGCAATACCGGCAGAGATGTCGCCCACCTCCGCCCCGTCCTTCTGAGCCTGCTTTACCTTGGAATTCATGAACACTGTGCAGCGGGTGCCCAGGTCTACAGGAGCCTTGGACTCCAATGCCTTGGCAGCAAACTCCCCGGCAGTCAGCTTCAGGCTCTGGGCAAAATTCTCAATAAAGGAGCCGCAGCCTGCGGAGCATGCCTCGTTCAGGATAATGCTGCCGATGCTGCCCTTGTGCACATAGAAGCACTTCATATCCTGGCCGCCGATATCCAGCACAAATGACACCTCCGGGCAGAATTCCTGTGCCGCCCGGAGATGGGCAAAGGTCTCCACCTCGCCGTCATCCGCATGAAG
>JAEDOE010000082.1 GCA_016302095.1 Anaerovibrio sp.
GAACAGAGTCCACGAAATATCAAATTACGTCATCAGTATATGCACGAAGTAACGATCAAGCACTACGACAAACTGAAATTTAAAAATCCATAGCCCCTGTGCCATAAAAATGCCCGGCATCAACGGCACCACCGTCCTCGGCCTCCTCACCATCCTGCGGCGTGGCAATGGTCACCCCTGCCCCCACCTGGGAGATGGTGTCTAAAAGCTTCGGGCTGTCCTCCTGCCGCACGGCATGAGTCTTGGTCTGTGACACTATTTTGCCCTCCCGCATGACAGTAATCAGCGTAGAACCATCAGACAAAATTCTCGTCACCGTCACGGTCTTCTCCGGGTCTCCCCCGTCATCAGAATTCAGGCTGGGACTCTGCCCCTTTTTCATCTTGTCCAAAAGCACAGAAAAATTGGAACAGGTCTCCTCATGCTCCATATTCCGCGCCTTTGCGCCTGCCCAGCTGCCGATGCCCAAACCGGCACCACTAATCCTGCTAGTCATAAAAAAGCTCCTTTCAACTTGCTTTCTTCAATCCATTGAAAACTTTTCGAGCTTATTAGCCAGCACCATTGAACCAACTAAAATCCTTGCTACGTTAATAATATCGTAGCAAAGGGAAAATATCTTTACCTTCTTGTGAGAATAGTGGACAGATAATTCAGCTTTCTGCCCTTCTCCCCGGAAATATCCCGGATAATCACCTCATCGTCAAGGCCGCAACGGCTTGCCAGCACTGCCTGCTTTGCCAGCCCTTCCTCCGCGAGCATATCAATCACGGCATCGGAGTTCTTGTACACCTTCATCAGCACGGCATTATCGCAGGTCTTCAAGGCAGACCGCACCCTGTCTTCCGGCATATTGGCAGGAATAATGCTCAAAATGCTGTCACCTTCCACAATCGGGGTATTGGTAGCACTGCCGATGGCACAAAAAGCCGGAATTCCCGGAATTGTCTCTATCTCCACAGCCTCATGCTGCAAAAGCCGGAACACATAAATGTAGGTACTGTAAAACATCGGGTCTCCCAAAGTCAAAAAGCCTACATTCTTCCCTGCCTGCAAAAGCTCCAGAATTTCCTGCTTGTTGCTCTGCCAGGCGGTATCATCCTCCGCAAAGCCTACCGTCATCGGAAAAACCTGATACACGATTTCCGTTTCCGGCTTGATATACTGGCTGGCAATATTCAATGCCACGCTGCCATCCTTTTTCTCAGTCTTAGGTGCAATAATCACATCCAGCTGCTTGATTGCATTGATGGCCTTTACTGTCAAAAGCTCCGGGTCACCTGGGCCCACACCAATACCAAATAACTTCCCTGCCATAAAAACCTTCATTCCTTTCCATGCAATGTACACACGACCAAAAACAAGCACTGCAAAGATTATTGCTCATACATTTCTTTCATTAATTGTCCGCACCTCTAAGCGGATGCGGTATCAATATTTTATATCAACAGGAAAAGCCTGTCAAAGTTTTCATATATTTTTTCTAGGATTCCAAATCCTTCAGGTAACGCTGCAAGGCATCCTGCCACTCAGGCAGCGGCGTAAAGCCATTTGCTGCCAGCTTGCCGGTAGCCAGCCTGCTGTTAAATGGCCGGGCAGCCTTGCTGACGCCATATTCCTCGGTGCTGACAGGGATAACCTTCGTATCATAACCAGCCTGGCGGAAAATCTCACAGGCAAAATCATACCAGCTGATATAATCCCCCTCATTGGTGGCATTGTAGAAGCCATATTTTTCCGTCTCTATCATATCTGTCAGTAGCCGTGCCAAATCCAGCGTATATGTCGGCCTGCCAATCTGGTCATTAACCACCCTAAGCTCAGGATATTTCTTGCCCACATTCAGCATGGTCTTGATAAAGTTATTGCCATTCCTGCCAAATACCCAGGAAATGCGCACCACGAAGAATTTCTCCAGGCACTCCTTTACCACCAGCTCCCCCATCAGCTTGCCAAAGCCGTACACATTCAACGGGTCATACTCATGGCAATCCGCATCCCAAGGCTCGGTTCCCTGACCTGCAAAGACATAATCCGTGGATATATACATCATTTTGCAATGAATATAATTGCAGGCATCCACAATATTGCTGGTGCCATTACCGTTTACATCCAGCACCTTTTCCTTGTTTTCCGGCTCCTCAGCCGCATCCACATTGGTCCAGGCCGCGCAGTGAATCACCGCATCAGGCTGCAAATCGAAGATAGCCTCCCTCACACCTATCCTGTCCAGAATATTCAGCTGATAATAGGGTGCACTGCACACAGCACTGCCATCCTGTATGCCGCTATATGCCTCAGATAAATCGGAGCCTATGGCCTCATGGCCTCTGGCTGCCAGCTCATTCATCACATCATGCCCCAGCTGCCCATTGACTCCCGTCACAAAAACCTTCATAATGCTCTGCTCCTGTTCCTGTCAATCAAATTTAAAGGTATCCTTCAGCCCCAGCCATTTCTTGTCCTTATCCGACAAATTTAATGGCACGCCATCCACCGTATATCCGGCAGAGTCGGCACTGCCCTGATAGGCTCCTTTCAGCTTCGGCCACTCAATGCCGATTTCCGGATCGTTCCATGCAAGGCCGCCTTCATCACCAGGCTGATAAAAATCAGTCACCTTGTAGCAGAACTCCGCCTCATCGCTCAGCACCAAAAAACCATGGGCAAAGCCCTCGGAAATATAGAACTGCTTCTTGTTTTCCGCACTCAGGGTAACGCCATACCACTGCCCATAGGTAGCAGAGCCCTGGCGCAAGTCCACCGCCACATCAAATACCTCGCCGCGGATTGCCCTCACCAGCTTGCCCTGGGGATGCTGCTTCTGAAAATGCAGGCCCCGCAGCACTCCCTTGGTGCTCATGCTCTGGTTGTCCTGCACAAAAACCATATCCAGGCCTGCCTCATGCATATCCTGCTGATTATAGGTTTCCACAAAATACCCGCGATTGTCACCGAACACTGTCGGCTCTATTACATACAGCCCATCAATAGGAGCCTTGGTAACTTTTATCTTGCCCACTGCCATATCTCCATTTCACATCTATGCTTAACGATTGCCATACATCTTGTCATAATACTGCTGATACTCACCGTTCACAATATCCTGCCACCACTTTTTGTTGTCAAGATACCAACGGATGGTCTTCTTGATGCCATCCTCAAATTTGGTTTCCGGCAGCCAGCCCAGCTCATTGTGGATTTTGGTGGGGTCAATGGCATAGCGCATATCATGCCCCTTGCGGTCTCCCACATGGGTAATCAGGGACTCCGGCTTGCCCAGCTCCCGGCAGATGATTTTCACAATCTCAATATTCTGTTTCTCGTTATGACCGCCTACATTATAGACCTCGCCAACCCTGCCCTTGTGGATAATCAAATCAATGGCCTTGCAATGGTCCTCCACATAGAGCCAGTCACGGACGTTCAGTCCCTCGCCATACACAGGCAAAGGCTTATCTGCCAGGGCATTGGCTATCATCAGCGGAATCAGCTTCTCAGGAAAATGATACGGACCGTAGTTGTTGCTGCAACGGCTGATAGTCACCGGCAAGCCGTAAGTACGATGATATGCCATTACCAGAAGGTCAGCCCCTGCCTTGGAAGAAGAATACGGGCTG
The DNA here is from genome assembly GCA_016302095.1 of Anaerovibrio sp. Taxonomy (GTDB): domain Bacteria; phylum Bacillota; class Negativicutes; order Selenomonadales; family Selenomonadaceae; genus Anaerovibrio. The sequence continues at coordinate 3,621 of JAEDOE010000082.1, forward strand.
CTGGTATGCAGGGGAGTTTCCTCCGTAAAGAACAAATCCGGCCTGTCCAAAGGCAAATCACCATACACCTCATCAGTAGAAACCTGATGATAACGCTGGATGCCGTACTTGCGGCAGGCATCCATCAGCACTGCCGTCCCCATAATATTAGTTTCCAGGAAAATCCCCGGATTTTCAATGGACCTGTCCACATGGGACTCCGCAGCAAAATTCACCACCATATCAGGCTTTTCTTCTTCAAAAAGCTTCTCCACAGCCCCCCGGTCGCAGATATCCGCCCTGACAAAACGGAAATTATCCTGTGCCAGCACCGGCTCAAGAGTTGACAGATTGCCTGCATAAGTCAGCTTATCCAGGCAGATAATCCGATAATCAGGATGTGCCTTCAGCATGTGGAACACAAAATTGCTGCCGATAAAACCAGCACCGCCGGTTACAATAATAGTCATTATTTTATATCTCCTCTAACTTTTTTCTTAGCTCAATGCAGTACATTTCTCAATACAAGACAGCTATCAGTACAAGACAGATAGCGAGGCAACACAAATATTAAGGCAATGCAGCTGTCAATGCAATACATCAATGAACTTGCCGTCAATAACATCCTTCAAATACTGGCCGTACTGATTTTTCTTCAGCACCTCATAGGTGGCCAGCACATCCTCCCTGCTGATCCAGCCGTTGAGATAGGCGATTTCCTCCAGGCAGGCAATCTTGCGGTGCTGGTGGGTTTCCACCGTCTTGACAAAGTTGGTTGCCTCTACCAGGCTCTCATGGGTTCCCGTATCAAGCCAGGTATAGCCCTGTCCCAGAAGCTCCACATTCAGGCGGCCTGCTTCCAGATACAGCCTGTTCAAGTCAGTAATCTCCAATTCACCGCGGGCAGAAGGCGTAAGCGTCCTTGCCAGCTCTACCACCTGATTGTCGTAGAAATAAAGCCCTGTCACGCAGTAATTGCTCTTTGGCTTTTCCGGCTTTTCCTCAATGCTGACAGCCCTGCCATGCTTGTCAAACTCCACAATACCGAAACGCTCCGGGTCATCCACATAGTAGCCGAAGACCGTGGCGCCATCGCCATTTGCGGCATGATCGACAGCATTTTTCAACCTGCCATTGATGCCATGGCCGGCAAAAATATTGTCTCCCAGTACCATTGCCACCGTATCATCGCCAATAAAGTCAGCACCGATAATAAATGCCTGCGCCAGTCCGTCAGGAGAAGGCTGCACCGCATAGCTGAGATGCAGCCCGAACTGGCTGCCATCCTTCAAAAGCGCCTCAAATCTAGGCGTATCTGCCGGTGTAGAAATAATCAGGATATCCCGGATGCCTGCATTCATCAATACTGACAGCGGATAATAAATCATCGGCTTGTCATACACAGGCAAAAGCTGCTTTGATGTTACAGTCGTAAGCGGATAAAGGCGTGTTCCCGAACCGCCTGCCAATACAATTCCTTTCATACATACCCCTCCCATTGCAGTCATACATAATAATTATAACACACCGCTATTTTTCATACAAGAAAAGACCGCCTGCAGGCAATAAATGCACACAGGCGGTCAAAAATTTTAAATCATTTTTCAGATCCTATCAGGCATTCTCAGACTCGGCAAAAGCATCGAGAAGATTATCCTCCTCTGCTTCCTCCTCGCCCTTGTAAACAACCTTGATATTCCTGTAGCGGCTCATGCCGGTACCTGCCGGAATGAGCTTACCGATAATAACATTCTCCTTCAGGCCAATCAGCGGATCAACCTTGCCCTTGATAGCAGCATCAGTCAGGACACGGGTAGTCTCCTGGAAGGATGCAGCAGACAGGAAGGAGTCAGTTGCCAGGGATGCCTTGGTAATACCAAGGAGCACAGGCTTTGCCACTGCCGGCTCCAGGCCTGCCTCGATAGCCTTGGTGTTGGCTGCCTCAAAGAGGTTGATGTCAATCTGGTCACCAGGCAGGAACTCGGTGCCGCCGGCTTCCTCAATCTTCACCTTGTGCAGCATCTGGCGAACCATTACCTCGATATGCTTATCGTTGATGCCTACACCCTGAGACTGGTATACCTTCTGAACTTCGTATACAATGTAGCTCTGGGTAGCCTTCATGCCGCAGATATGGAGAATATCGTGCGGATTGATGGAACCCTCGGTAATCTTGCCACCAGTCTGGATATGCTGCCCATCCTTGACTGCCAGATGGGAGTCGAACGGCAGGATGTATTCCCTTGCCTCCCCGGACTCAGGCATAACATATACAGTGTACAGGTTGCCATTCTCCTTGACGGTAACAGTACCCTCCACCTCGGAGATGATAGCATTGTGCTTCGGCTTTCTGGCCTCGAACAATTCCTCGACACGCGGCAGACCCTGGGT
>JAEDOE010000083.1 GCA_016302095.1 Anaerovibrio sp.
CCCTGGCTCTCATCATGATTGGTGAGATTGGCGGCACTGCTGAGGAAGATGCTGCCAAGTGGATTGCTGAGAACATGCCGGACAAGCCTGTAGTTGGCTTCATTGCCGGTACTCAGGCGCCTCCGGGCAAGCGCATGGGCCATGCCGGTGCTATTATTGCAGGCGGCAAGGGTACTGCTGCTGACAAGATCAAGGCTCTGAATGCTGTAGGTATTCCGGTAGCTGAGAATGTAGCACAGATTGGCGAGACCATGGTTAAGCTCCTGAAGGAGAAGGGCATTTATGACAAGTGCCATACCTGCTGATTTGTATAACAAATAGTATATTGTGCGTAAATTTTTGGGGTGCTGCTGCGGCGGCATCCCAATTTTTATCGGGCCAATTTCTGAGGCTGCTTTCCTAAAAAAAGAGAGAAATTGCTTATTGTCTTTTATGTGATTTTGTTATATATTTATTTAGGAACAATTAGCGTTTATCTTGTTTGATTTTAGGAAGGATGTTGAAGACATTGTTTGGCATGTCTATGGATATAGGTATAGATTTAGGTACAGCGAATGTATTGATTTATATAAAGGGTAAGGGTGTCGTGCTGAAGGAGCCATCTGTGGTTGCTATTGACAGAGATACCAACAATATCCTGGCAGTTGGTGAGGAAGCCCGGCAGATGATTGGGCGCACCCCCGGCAATATTGTGGCAATCCGTCCCATGCGGGATGGCGTGATCGCTGATTTCGATATTACGGAGACCATGCTGCGCCATTTTATTGAGAAGGTAACAGGCCATAGCTTCATGATTCGCCCGCGGATTATGGTGTGCATTCCTTCCTGCATTACCATGGTGGAGCAGCGTGCCATTCAGGAAGCGGCAGAGCAGGCCGGGGCACGCAAAACATATTTAATTGAGGAGCCTTTGGCGGCAGCCATGGGGGCAGGACTGGATATTTCCGAGCCGTATGGCTCCATGGTGGTTGATATTGGCGGCGGCACTACCGATATTGCTGTCATCAGCCTGGGAGGCATTGTGCTCAGCGATAGCCTGAGGATTGCCGGTGACAAGTTTGACGATGCCATCGTTGATTATGTCAAGAAGGAATTCAACCTGATGATTGGCGAGCGCACTGCCGAAAACATCAAGATGGAGGTTGGTGCGGCATTTGCAGATGCCCGCAGGGCCAGGATGAATATCCGCGGCAGGGATTTGCTGACAGGGCTGCCGAAGAATATCGAGGTTGCTACGGAGCAGATCAGCGAAGCCCTGAATCCATCCGTTACCCAGATTGTGGAAAGGGTGAAGAATGTGCTGGAGAAATGTCCGCCGGAGCTGGCTTCTGATATCATGGACCACGGCATCATCCTGACCGGGGGCGGAGCCATGCTGTATGGGCTGGATGAGCTCATTCGCCGTGAGACGCAGATTTCCACCAGCCTGGCGGAGGACCCTTTGAGCTGTGTGGCACTGGGTACCGGCAAGGCACTGGAGAATATTGACAAGCTGGAAAACAAGAATGCTATATCCTTCTGGAAATAGGATTTTGCTGATAACATACCGTAATCAAAAGGGGGATGGAATACTATGTGGCGTGGATTGTATACGGCGGCTACAGGTATGATAACCGAGACCAAGCGTACAGATACGATTGCCAATAATCTGGCAAATGCCAATACTACCGGCTTTAAGCGGGATGACGCGGTGACATCTGATTTTGAGCCGATGCTGATACGGCGCATCAATGACCAGAGCGGTCCGAAGGATGTCACTGAGTTCAAGGGCTTTTCCCTGGGCAAGAAGGCACCTGTAGTAGGGGAGCTGGGGCTTGGCTCCCAGGTTTCGGCAATAGCTACGGACCATGCCCAGGGCTCCTTGCAGACTACCGGCAACCAGCTGGATTTTGCTGTGCAGGGGGAAGGGTATTTCAGGATTGCTACCCCTCGTGGCGAGCGGTATACCCGTGATGGCAATTTTTATCGCAATGCCGATGGCAGGCTGGTGACGGCTAATGGCAATAATGTGCTGGATGACAGGGGAAGGCCGATTACTATCCCGGAGGAAGCGGCAAGCTTCCTGGTTTCGCCGGGGGGCAGCATTTCGGCAAACGGCGTGCAGGTAGCAAGGCTGGGGCTGGTTGTTTTCCCGGGCGGTGACGAGGTTATGGCAAAGGAAGGGAACAACCTTTACCGGGTAGATGATCCGGCACAGAGGCCGCAGCAGGCTGCCGGCTCTATCCAGCAGGGGGCATTGGAACGCTCCAATACGGAGGTAGTGTCCGAGATGGTCAATCTCATAGCCAACTATCGTGCTTATGAGGCAAGCTCCAAGGCAGTTACCACTCAGGACTCTATGCTGGACAAATCCGTCAACGAAGTTGGCAGGAATAGCTAAGCAGCAATTGTGCAGCAGTTAAGCAGAATTGCTGAAATGACGATATTTATGTTATGATAGTTTGTATTTTTACGTTTTAGAAAAGGGGATAATAGATATGATGCGTTCCTTATGGTCTGCTGCCTCAGGCATGAAGGGCCAGCAGAAGCAGATGGATGTAGTTTCTCATAATCTGGCAAATGTAAACACCTATGGAGCTAAGGCCCAGCGGGCTGAGTTCCAGGACCTTTTGTATCAGACCTTGCGTGAGGGCGGTGCTGAGAGCGGTGATGGGACTATGTATCCTACACCGATGCAGATCGGCCTTGGTTCACGCTTGAGTGCTACCAATAGGATTTTTGTGCAGGGCAACGCCCAGACTACGGACAATCCTACTGACCTGATGATTCAGGGAGAGGGCTTCTTTCAGATTCAGCTGCCTAATGGTGAGACTGGCTATACCCGGGATGGTTCCTTTAAGATCGATGCCAACGGCAATCTTGTTACCAGCGATGGCTATATGCTGACGGATAATATTACCTTCCCGGCAGATACGAAGCATGACAGCATTACAATTTCTGCCAATGGTGCGATTACCTATACTACCGGCACCAACCAGCAGGGGACAGCCGGCCCTATTCAGCTGGCGCGTTTCCTCAACCCGTCCGGACTTACTTCCATCGGGCGCAATCTGTTTATGCAGTCGGAGGCATCTGGCGAGCCGCAGGTGGCTGAGCCGGAAACTGATGGCATGGGCAGCATTATCCAGAACTGCCTGGAGATGTCCAGCGTGCAGATTGTGGATGAAATGGTAAATATGATTGTTGCCCAGAGAGCCTATGAGTCTAATTCCAAAGCAATTACTACCTCTGATAGCATGCTGGAAATAGCCAATGGCTTGAAGCGTTGATGATATGAGAAGGCTGGGCAGAGTTTTCCTATCAGCCTGCCTGTTGTGGGGGCTGGGGCTGTTTGTGGCTGGGGGCGGATTGGCAGATGCAGTGCCTGAGTATTTTCTCCTGCGGGCGGAAGCGGCTGTGGAGGTTAAGCCTACGCCTCAGCTGCCTCAGGCTGTCGTGCGTGAAAATTTCATTCAGCAGGCTACCAAGGCTATTCAGGAGACGATGGCTGAACGCGGTGATAACCGCCGCTACACTATCCAGGCTGTGAATGTTCCGGCAGGGTTGCGCATGCCCTGGGGCAAGGTGACCTATAGCTATTATTTGCCCAATGGCATCCGCAAGGGCCTGAATACTGCTGTTCATATTAACGTCCTGGTGGATGGGCGGCATTATGCCACTATGAAGTGTGTAATGAAGGTGCGCATTTATGAGAATGTTGTTACGGCAGCCCGCCGTATTCAGCACGAGGTGCCGCTGCGGGCGGAGGATTTGCGGATTGAGGAAAAGGAGGATAAGGGCCAGGCATACCAGCGTTACACCGATATAAATGAATTGCTGGGCAAGGTTCTTACCTCGAATATAGGCGAAGGGACTGTCCTGCATAGCGGCCTGGTGCGTGAGCCTATTTTGATTCGCCCTTATGCGGTGGTGAATATCTGCACTGTTTTCAATGGTGTGGAAATCAAGGTTCCCGGTACGGCACTGGAAACAGGCCGCCGGGGAGCATATATTTCTGTCAGGAATGATTCCTCCGGCCGCAAGGTCAGGGCGAAGGTGATTGATGAAAACAATGTCATGGTGGTGCAGTAAGCTGAGTGAGCTGCCTGCCGTGCAGTATATCGGTGCCGTCCTGCCGTAGTAGTGGCAGTGGGGCAGCGGTGCGTCATCAGAGGTGATACAGATGAAAAGAAAGTTTTTTTCCGGTAAGAAAATAGGTGTAAAAGCCTGGGGCTGCCTTATTTTGGCGGCCTTGCTTGCGGTTTCCCAGGCAGGGCTTATGCCAGGAAATGCCAGTGCTGAAAGCCTCTGGGGACGGCATAGTATTTTTGCTGACCGCAAGGCTTCCCAGGTGGGGGATATCCTTACCATTGTGATTAGTGAGTCCTCCAATACATCTCAGTCCCTTTCCAATTCTAATTCCAAGGAAGGCAAGAATACGCTGGCAGCAGGTACGGGCGTGTTCAGCTTTTTGGCAGCGGCGACTGCCTCCGGCTCTGACAGCTTCAAGGCTAATGGCAGTGCCAAGAATACCAATACCGCCAGCGGCAACGTGACTGTTACCGTGGTGGAGGTCAGGGACAACGGCAACATGGTGGTAGAGGGCACCCAGTCCATCTGGAATAACAAGAACGAGCACAAAATCACGGTGCGGGGCGTGGTGCGTCCGGATGATATATCCTATAACAATACCATTATGTCCAACAAGGTAGCGGATGCTACCCTGAGGTTTGATGGCAAGGGCCCGTTGAATGCAAAGCAGCGTCAGGGTATTTTGACACAGATTTTCAATATTTTGTTCTAAAGCCAAGGAGAATTATATGAAAAAGCTATTTCGCATAATTAGCCTGCTAACCTGCCTGTGCCTGCTGGCATCGGGCAGTGCTTTGGCAGCTGGCTATTCGTCAGCCAGGCTAAAGGATGTGGCAAAGGTGCAGGGGGTCCGTGCCAACCAGCTGATGGGCTATGGGCTGGTTGTGGGACTTAACGGCACAGGCGACTCCGACAAGATGAAGCAGACGATTCAGTCCATTGGCAACATGATGAAGGACTTCGGTGTAGTGATTGATACCAGCGGCATGAAGCCGAAGAATGTAGCGGCTGTTATCGTGACGGCTACCCTGCCCCCTTTTGTGCGGGAGGGCGATACCATTGATATTACGGTGTCCTCCATGGGCGATGCCAAGAGCATTCAGGGAGGCACGTTGCTGCAGACTCCTCTGAAAGCTGGCAATGGCAACATCTATGCCGTTGCCATGGGAGCTGTTTCTACCGGCGGCTTTACAGCAGGAAGGGGCAACAACAATGCTCAGAAGAATTTCCCTACTGTGGGCACTACGCCAAATGGCGCCATTGTGGAGCGTTCCGTTGAGGATGATATGCTGGCACCTAATGGTGTGCTGTCCTGGTCACTGAACAAGGCTGATTTTACCACTGCCAGCAGGATTGCCCAGGCAATCAATGCCCAGTATGGCGGCATTGCCAAGGCTGCCAACCCGGGGCGCGTGGATGTGACCGTACCGGCGTATTACCGCAACAACCTTGTGGGATTTGTATCCAGCCTGGAGGAGCTGACGGTAACCCCTGACAACCTTGCCAAGGTGGTAGTCAACGAGCGTACCGGCACTATCGTTATGGGCGGTGATGTATCCGTTGATACGATTGCCATTACCCAGGGCGGCATTACGGTGAAGATCGGTCAGGATTATGATGTGATTCAGCCACCGCCATTCTCCCACGGCAATACGGTTATCCTGCCGGAGGAAAATGTGGATGTAGAGGAGCAGACAGCAAGCTCCATTGTTTTGCCTGCCACTTCAAACATCAATGATATTGTAGGCGCACTGAATTCCGTTGGCGCCACTCCGCGGGATATTATTTCCATTTTGCAGGCAATCAAGGCATCAGGTGCGCTGCATGCTGAGCTGGAGCTGATTTAAGCTTGTGCCGGAACAGGGGGATTTAGGATGCAGATTGACAATATTGGGACAAATTCCATACTGGCGCAG
>JAEDOE010000084.1 GCA_016302095.1 Anaerovibrio sp.
GTAATAATCTTGGAGTTGGACTGATAACCGCGCTGGGTCACAATCATGTCCGTCAGCTCAGTTGCCATATCCACATTGGACATCTCCAAGGAACTTGGCGTAATATTGCAGCCCAGGGCAGATGCCGTATTAATATTGGCAGTGCCTGAGTTGTTAGAAGCCGTGTACATGGAGTTGCCAATCTTCGTCAGGCCGGAAGCATTGTTAAACTGGGCAATAGCCACCTGGGCCTCCGCACGATTGATACCATTGGTATAAGTACCAATAATCGTACCAGCAGTATTAATGGAAATGCTCTTCAATGTACCATAGGCATTGCCATCAGTAGTGCCATAGGCAGTGTTGCTGCCAGCAAACTGAGTTACGCCAGAGAAGTCCACATTAACCTTCTGATCTGCCTGGGAACCATTGCGCAAGGTCAGTTCTGCCGTGCCCACGCCAGTGGTACAAGCACCATTAGGGCTGAACCTGATTTTCAAATCCGGCATGCTGATAGTACTTACAGTGCCATCAGACTCCTTGATGGTAGTAACGCCGGAACCATCCAGATTGATGGAAGCCGTCCACTCATTACCCTTGAGGCTGTCAACACCTGTCTTCGTCAGGAAAATAGTAATATTATGCTCGTTGCCCAGAGTATCATACACAGTAATCAGAGTGCTCAACGGCTTGCTATAGCCCATAGTATAAGAGCCGGACACTTCGCTGGTGCTGGTGCCATCACTCATGGTCAGAGCCATTGAATCAATGCTGCCCTCATACTTCTCACCCACCTTGTATTCGCGGTTATTTGCATTGCTAATTGTAATCACGCTGTCAAGATTATCCGTCAGTTCCATGCTGGAAACTGTGATACCATTTGCAGCCTTTATCGTACCGCTGTTCATGGCAAACTCATCCTTAACACCATTAGAGCTCAATACCATACCTTTGGCATTGCTCAACGTTGCCGCAGAGTCAATAGATATGCTGATTACATTTTCGTTTACAGAATCGCCCAAATTATACGTCTTGCCAACATTATTTGTAAGCGTATAAGTATTAGTACCATCCGTTAAGGTAATCTCCTTGCCGTTGATGCCACTTACAGTCAGCGTAGGCATAGCGGCTCCCTTAGTAAAGGTCTGCCCCGGAGGAGCTGTCACTGTAAGTACATTGCCATCTGCTAAGGTGACAATATAACCACTACCGCTATTATTAGTCAGTACCGCGTCATCTGACAAAGCAACTTCCTTGGAATTTTTCTTAATCTCATTGACAGACAGTAAAGAAATCTCACTTCCCAGCTTGTACGAATTTGTTGAAGTATCTGGAACACTGATCGTATCGCCATTGCTGCAGGAAATTTCCACCGCACCATTCATACCGCTTAACTCAGTAGTAGAATTAATAGCTATACTAGCAATATTTCCTGTTAAAGTAGTAACATTACCCGGACCAGCAGTAGTACTATAATTAGTACCAGAATTATTAGTCAAAGTATAGCTGTTTGTACCATCACTCAAAGTAACAGTTGAACCAGCAACACCAGTTACCGTCAAAGCAGGCACCGTCCCGCCTTTAGCAAAGTCATATACTGGCGGTACAGTTGTTACTTCAAGAACATCGCCATTGGACAAAGTTACACTATATGAACTAGCTGCATCATTATTAGGGAATACTGCACCATTTTCTAAAGTAACATACTTGGAATTTGCTTTAACTTCCTTCACAGGGAAAGAGGAAATAGGCTCCCCAATCTTGTTTCCAATATCATAGTCGCCTGAAGCATTTTTCGGCACAATAAGACTGCATCCATTGCTGCAGGCAATATCCAAAGCAGCATCCACATTGCTGATTGTATCAGTGGAAACAATTTTAATATCCGCCACACTCTGATTTAATGGCTGACCATTTGTATAAGAAGAACCTGAATTATTGGTCATAGTATAGGTATTACCATTAACATCTGACAAAGTAACAGTACTACCAACAGCACCAGAACCAGCATTTGTTACAGTCAGGCCAGTAACAGCACTCCCTTTTGTAAAGGCCGCAGTTGGCGGTGCAGGTACATCTATAGTATCACCATTTGCCAAAATTACCTTGTAAGCACTATTGCTGTTGTTGGAGAATATGGCATCATCGTCTAAAACAGCAACCTGTGAACCTGCCACTATCTCCTTTACAGATAATGCAGCTACCTCGCCACCCTTATTATAAGCATTATTCGAACCTTTAGGAACCAGTATCGTATCACCGCTACCGCAAGAAACATTCAAAGCCGAAACTAACTGATATTCCTTTGTAATTCCATACTGTCCTTTAGCAGCAGTAATGGTACATCCTTCCTTAAATTCCAGATTTATATTGTTAATCTTTGCCTGAGCAGTATCATTATACTTGCGGCCGCAGCTGATGGTATCAACATTGTTCTGGGATACTACAATCTTGCTGCCATTGTCATCCATCATAGTGATACCGGCAATGGTAGCCTCACCTGAGTTCAAGTTGCTATTGTAAACAGCTTTTTCTGTCTTGGTGGCTTCCATTACCTTGCCTGCCGGAATGGTAATATCACTGGTCTTGGACGGGTCAACAGTAATATTGCCGCTGGCATCTGCTACCCAGCCCTGAACCTTGTAGCCGTCAGAAGTCACAAAATTACCTGAGGCATCAAACTTGAAGTTACCATTGCGAGTGTAGTACATCTCGTTTGCACTGCTCTCGCTGTGCACTACAAACAGTCCGTTGCCAGAGAGGCACATATCAGTATTCAGGCCGGTGGACTTTACTGAACCATCGGTGAAGATAGTATCAATAGCTGCTACCCCGGAACCGAGGCCAATCTGCTTTGCATTGATACCGCCGATGTTGCCAGCCGGGGCGGAAGCGGAACTCAGTGTCTGGTTCAAGGTATCAGCAAAGGTTACACGGCTGGATTTAAAACCAGTCGTATTTACATTGGAAATATTATTACCCACAACATCCATTGCGGTCTGGTGACTTTTCAAGCCAGAAATACCAGAGTAAAGTGAACGCATCATAATGAATCAATCTCCTTTTTTATGGCGACAATCTCGAACTGCTTCCGTCATTCAGCAGCTCAAAGCTCCCACAAAAGGTCCAGCTTCTTAAAGAATTGCCGCGCTGTCAATGTTTGTAAAAATATTTTCCTTCGCGCTTTTGCCGTCCATGGCAGTAATCACGGTTCTGTTTGCCACGCTGACTACCAGTGCCATATCATTCATGTAAATGAGCGACTCCCTGGCACCTTTTTTCGCCATCATGTCCACAGTGTCATCAAGCTTCTGCAAGTCCTGGGTACTGAGGTTGAGGTTCCTGCTTTCCATCCTCTGCATAGCGTGATTGGAAAAGCTGACCTTCTTGGTAGCTGATTGCAGTATATCTGCAAAGGAAGCTCCCATAGTGACAGTGCCTGTCTGCACATTCTGCTTGATGCCGGATTTTTCTACTGGCAAAATAGGCTGTGACTGAAAATAAATTCTCGTATCTGACATCCTTCTTGCCTCCATATTTTTACTCGGATATGTCACCATCGCCTACACGGGTGATAGTTGATATATCCACTTTGGTTATCGCCTTGGTTGTATTGCCGCTGGCATCCTTGATTTCTGTCTCCACCATCAGGGACGGAGCACCATCTGAAATGCTTACACTCTTGGCTGTGCCTTCATGTACAGTTACATTGCCATCACTGTCGGTAGTTGCCCACTGCACGGTCTTGCCTATCATATTGGTAAGCTGTCCTACCAACACAGATGTATCAAGATTTTCTACCAGGGAGTGCACATTCTCCATCTTGTCAGCTACCTCAGTCATCTGTTCCAAAGCGGAGAACTGCGCCAGCTGGGAAAGATACTCGCCGTTATCCATCGGGTCCAATGGATCCTGATACTGCATCTGTGTTACCAAAAGCTTGAGGAAGGTATCTTTGCTGATGTAGTCAGCATTTACATCCTTCTTGGTTGCATTCTGGCTTGCCATGTACTCATCATAGTTATAGGTTACACCATTGACTGTAATTGTATTCAATGAATCTGCCATATTTATATCTCCTTTCCTCAAAGTTATACGGAATAATCCACGCCGCTGGCAATCACATTTCCTTCGCTGTCATGGATATCCGCTGCTGCATTGTTCACAGGCCCGGCTGCCAATGCATCGCTGGTGTCCTCAAAGTCCTTCAAATCAATCTGCTGGCTGCGGACATGCTGTCCCTGCTCCTGCTGATAGAAGCCCTGCTGTGCCTGACCGTCAGGCAGCTGACCGTCCGGAAGGCCTGTCTGCACCTCTACGCTGTCAACCTTGATGCCCTGCTCGTTCAGCAGCTGCTTGAGCTGAATCATGCCGGTTTCCAGTATTGCCCTTACCTGTGCATTGTCAGTATGGAAGGTAGCTGTTACGCCGCCGTTGCCATTGACGGAAACCTTCAGGCTGAGCTCGCCCAGGTGCTCAGGGTTCAGCTTGATTATCATCTCGCTGTTCTGACCATTCTGCAAGAGCTTTGCCTGCTCCACAATCTGCTGCGGTACATTGTAGGTTCTGCTGGTATGCTGAGCCTGCTGCGGTTCATTTATTGCCCCAACATTGTCAGTAGTCTGCGCATTGCCCAGTATCTGCTGGAAGCTTGCCACGTTGTCCTGCCGGCTCCTGCCAAGGCTGTTTTCCTGAGTGATTTCCTCACCCGGAACTACCACATCAAAGGCTGCCTCCCCAGGCATCTGCATGCCCTGCTGCTGCCCCTGGCTGTTGGCCATGCCACCCTGCTGGTTCTGATTCTGCTGCTGTGCAAAACCGCGGCTATTTCCTTCGCCCTGCACAATCTCCACCTGACCTACCAGGTCATTGAGCTGATTGATGCCTACAGTGTTCTCCTTCTGAGGAACTGCACTGTTTTCCTGAACAGTAGTAAAGGTTCGCTGACCCGGCAGCATATTTAAAAGCTGCTGACCATTGTCAGTCCTCACATGCCCTTCATTGGCATTTGACACATGCTGCACATTCTGACGAATAATCCTGCGTCCCAGCAATGCCTCAATGCTATTTGGCACATACTGCCTTGATTCATGCGGTACACCTGCCGTAGCACCTTCTCCCATAATCTTTGCTGGCTGAATGCCCTGCTCAGGCTTTTTCTGCTCCACGAACTGCTGCACAGGCTGCAAAGGCATGGTAGAAGATGAAACATCTGACTTCGACAAATATGTGCTGCCTATAACATCTGACGGCTGCTGCGGAACCTGAACCTGACCTTTGGCAACTGGCAAATCCACAGAAGATACCTCCTGCCTGATGCCTGCCGCCTGCAACTCCGGCTGCTTCTGCTCCACTAGCGGCTGCAAAGGCATAGTTGAAGATGGAACATCTACCTTCGACAAACCTGTACTGCCTATAATATCGGACGGCTGCTGCGGAACCTGAGCCTGACGCCCCATAGCAGTATTTTTGCCTATATTCGCATCACCCGCGTTCACTATGAGACCTGGCTGTTGCGGAGCCTGACTGGATTGCGATACAGACAGCGTATCTGAGGTCACCGGTGCCATGTCCTCCATGGCACTTGCTGCCTGCAAGCTGTCCAGAGGCTGCTTCTGCCCGTCAAACTGCTGCACAGGCTGCTTCTGCCCGCCAAACTGCTGCTCTGCTGTCTGTTGTGCGTTTTCTGCACTGCCCGGAGGAGTCTCCCTCAGCCTGGCATCACCCTTGAAATAAGTATTCAGCTCTGCCAGCGGCTGCTGCCCCTGAGTGGCAATTACCCCCTCCGCCATGGCTGCTGCCATTGCTGCCGCAGGAGTAGCATCTGTAGCGGTACTGCCATCGCCATCGGCTGGCTGCTGACCGTCAGGCTCGCCCTTTTCCTGCACATCGGATGCGCCTTCAGCATTTTCCGGCTTGGTATCTGCATTTGCTGCATTTGCTGCAT
>JAEDOE010000085.1 GCA_016302095.1 Anaerovibrio sp.
AAGGTGTTCCTGGATGCTGTCAAGCAGAATGTGCTGGACAATCCCAAGGTGCTGCGCATGGCTACCTACGATACGGACAGGGAGATAGCCTACTATGCAGTGTCCATGATTTCCGGGCATATTGAGGAGCTGGAGGGACAGCTGGCAGAGCTGGAGTCTGTGCTGCAGCAGGATGCGGCGCCGGAAAAGGTCAGGGAGTATGCAGGCCTTTTGGCGGATTATCTGTCCCAGGATTTTGTGGATGCCCTTACCAAGAAGGAAAAGGGCAGGATTTATGTGGAGGTTCTGGCCAGGCTTTTGCAGGAGGAACCTGAGAATGATGAGTATATGCAGGCAAAAATCAATCAGGAAATTCTTTTGGAGGATTATGGCGAGGCTGAAAGGGATTGCCATAGTTTTCAGCAGGCATTTCCTGACCGGGAGGAGCCGTATATTCTCTACATGAAGCTGTATCACGCCATGAGGCAGCCGGAGCTGATGGAGAAAAAGCTGGCAGAGCTGAAGGGAAGCCGGGCAAGGCTGTCACCGGAGGCTCTGCGGATTTTGCGTTACTGGGGAGGGGCGTTCCGTGAAGGGCTTTAAAAAGGAAATATGGGTGACGTTTTTTATTGTGGCGGCACTGGGCATCTTTTTTCAGCTGAACCGCCTGGATGCCTTTCTGCACATCAATCCCTGGAGCAATAACACCTCTATGGGAGAGGCGGCAGGCAAAGAGGACTATGCCGGGCTGCCCAGGGAAAGGGTGCTGGTCATCTATGATGCCGGCGAGGTGCAGAGCGTGCTGCGGCGGCACATGATCGAGAAAATCCTGACGGAGCAGAAGAAGGAGGCTGTGCGGCTGCCCCTGCATGAGGCTGGGGGGCTGCCGGAGGCTTTTGACGGTATCGTGGTGGCCACTAACAGGCTGAAGGATATCCCCTGCCTGCCGGAAATCGAGCAGTATGTGGCAGAGGGGGGCACGGTGCTGGTGCTGAGCCAGCTGCAGGATGACCTGCTGACGGACAGCCTCCGGCAGAAGCTGGGTGTCCTGTCCGTGGGGCAGGAGCACAATGCCTATGGTGTCAGGGTGCCGGGCAGCATGTATATAGGCCTGCAGGGCTTCGGCTTTGATTCTGCCGTCTACAGCACCTCCATTGCGGAGGTGAGGCTTTTGCCTGAGTCGGAGGTGGAGGTGACCTCTGCTGACGGGCAGCCTGTGGTCTGGTCCCACAGGGACGGCAAGGGCAGGTATTTTGTCTGCAACAAGCGGGAGCGTGACGACAAGAACAGCTATGGCATGTATACCGCCATGCTGGGGCAGCTCCATGAGGATTATGTCTATCCTGTGATGAACATGAAGCTGTACTTTATTGATGATTTTCCTTCGCCGGTGCCGGAGGGGAAGTTTGAGCGGATTTATCAGGAAACAGGCATGAACACGGCGGATTTTTATCGCAAGCTGTGGTGGCCGGAGATGCTCAACAATGGTGAAAAGTACAACGTAAAATATACCGGGCTGGTGATTGAGACCTATGGCAACCAGGTGAAGGGGGAGTTTGCTCCCCTGTCTGACGGCTCGGCGCGGCTGGGGCTGATTGTCTACGGCAGGGAGCTTCTGAAGGCCGGGGGAGAGCTGGGCATTCACGGCTACAACCACCAGTCCCTGGCACCTGCGGGCTACGGTCAGGACCATCTGGGCTACAATACCTGGGAGAGCCAGGCGGATATGGAGGAATCCCTGCAGGAGCTGAAGCGTTATATTGAGGAGGTCTATCCGGGCTATGAGATTCATTCCTATGTGCCACCTTCCAATATTCTCAGCCCGGAGGGAAAAAAGGCTTTGAAGAATGTTTTCCCAAATCTCAGGGTGTATGCTTCTTTGTATAACGGCTTGGCAACGTCCAAGAAGTATTTTCAGAATTTCCGGGTAAATGAGGACGGCACCTGCGAGATTCCCCGGGTGTCCTCAGGCTATGCGCCTCTGCCGGAGGATATCTGGGAAAATTATAACGTGATAAACTACAACGGCGTGTTTTCACATTTTGTGCATCCTGACGAGATGTTCTATGAGGAAAGCCAGAACCTGACCTGGGCGATTATGAAAAAGGGCATGGGGGATTTTCTTTATGATGTGAACAGCCGCTTCGGGTGGCTGGAGCCTGCCACTGCTTCCGAGGGGGCGGATATTATGGAGAATTATTTTGCCATGGATTACCGGCTGGAGCGCAGCCCGGAGGGGCTGAAAATCCACTGCTGGAATTTCAGCCGCCCTGTGACCTTTATCCTGCGGAGCCGCAAGGGGATTGTGTCCGTGCAGGGAGGCAGGGTGCAGAAGGTGCAGGATGATGCCTATGTGCTGACTGTGGAGCAGCCGGAATTTGCCGTGGAATGGGCAGGTGAACAGCAATGAGGATATGTTTGTTGGTGGAAGGCTCCTATCCCTATGTGGTGGGGGGCGTGTCTTCCTGGATACAGATGCTGATGGAGGGCTTTCCTGAGTATGAGTTCTTTATCTACGCCCTGGGGGCGGAGGCAAAGGACAGGGGAAAGTATAAATACAAGTTTCCGGCAAATATGACGGGGATTCAGGAGGTTTTTCTGGATGAAATCCTCAGCTGCCGGTCTCCCTCCTTGCAGGAGAATATTTTGTCTGAGGCGGAAAGGCGCTACATCTATGAACTGGTTATGGGGGAGAAGCCTATTGATATAGGGGCGATGGCGGAGATTTTCCAGCACAAGGGCAAAATCCGCAGCCCCCTGGCGATTTTTATGAGCAGTGATTTTTTTGATATTATCAGCCAGGTGTACAGGAGCAGGTACAGCTATCTGCCCTTTACGGATTTTTTCTGGACTATGCGCTCTATGCTGCTGCCGCTGTTTTATTTTCTCCATCAGCCCCTGCCGGAGGCGGATGTGTATCACAGCGTGGCAACAGGGTACTGCGGCATTATCGGCAGCCTGGCGGCAAATGTGCAGAAAAAGCCGTTTCTGATTACGGAGCACGGCATTTATTCTAGGGAGCGGGAGACGGAAATCGTCAAGTGCGGCTGGGCCAAGGGTGATTTCAAGTCCGTGTGGATTCAGTATTTTTATAATATTGCCAAGCTTGCCTACCGCTCAGCGGACATGGTGGTGACGCTTTTTGAGCAGAATGCTGTCATTGAGCAGGAGCTGGGCTGCGACCCGGCAAAGATAAGGATTGTGCCCAATGGCGTCCGCATGGAAAGGTTCCGGCATATCGGGGAGCTGCAGCGGCATGAGGGCCCTCTGGTGATTGGGGGCGTGGTCAGGGTGGTGCCTATCAAGGATATCATCACCATGCTGCGGGCGTTCCTGCTGGTGCAGCAGGCTTTTCCTGATGCGGTGCTGAAGGTTATCGGCCCCTACGGGGAGGACAAGGAATACTATGAGATGTGCCGCCAGACGGTGGAGACATTGCAGCTACGGAATGTGGAGTTTACGGGCTCTGTGAATGTGGCGGAGTACCTGCCAAAGCTGGATATCATGGTGCTGTCCAGCATCAGCGAGGGGCAGCCCCTGGCGGTGCTGGAGGGGCAGGCGGCAAGGCGTCCCTTCGTGACTACCAATGTGGGCTGCTGCCGGGAGCTTATCTACGGCGCTACCGGGGATGAGCTGGGCACTGCCGGTGCCGTGGTGGCACCGATGGATTACCGCCAGATGGCCAAGGAAATCATCCGCCTGGGCAGGGATTTTGAGCTTAGGCGCAGGATGGGCAACATCGGCTATCAGCGGGTGGAGAATGGCTATACTTATGAGAATTTTATCAGCTCTTATCGGGAGATTTATGGCAAGTATGAGAGGTCAGGAGATTTGTGAGAAGTATGAGAAGTGTGAGAGGATGGAGGTGCAAGGCTGATGGCCGGTATCGGATTTGAGCTGAAAAGGCTTTTTGACCGCCGTACCCTGACGGGGCAGACTATGGCTTATGGCTATTCTGCTATTATTACGGCAGGTCCCTTTGCCCTTTTGACCTCCATGGTGCTTTTGATTCAGCTGCTGTTTGTGCAGTACGGGGTGGCAAAGGGGGATGGGCAGCTGTATACTGCCTCGGTGATTTATCCCTTTGTTTTTTCCCAGCTTCTTACCTGCGGCTTTGCCATGGTGATTACCAGGTATCTGGCGGACAAGCTCTATCAGGGGGAGTATGAGAATGTGACTGCCTCCTGCTACGGCATTATTTTGCTGGCGCAGCTTCTGGGGGCGGTGGCGGCGGTGGCTTTTTACTGGGACAAGCCATTGGCTTTTGAATTGAAGCTGGCTACCTATGTGTTCTTTATGGAGATGTCGGCAGTGTGGCTGCAGGGTGTGTACCTGACGGCCCTGAAGGACTACAAGTCCATTTTCCTCAGCTATGGGGGTGGCGGTGCAGCCAGCGTGCTCCTGGCATGGGGCAACCTGCATTTTGCCTTTATGGAGCCGGTGGCAGGCTCCATGGTGGCCATGTGCATTGGCACGGGGCTGATTGTGTGCTGCTTTATGGTGCAGATTGCCAGGTATTTCGGCTATCCGGCAGAGGGGATGAATTTTGAGTTCCTGCCGTATTTTGAGGTGCACTACAGGCTGTTCGGGGTGGCGTTTTTCTATACCCTGGCTATTTATGTGGCAAACTTCATTATCTGGAGCGGCCCCTGGGGGGTGACGGTGGCGGATACCTATCTGTATTCCCCCAGGTATGATGTGGTGACCTTTTATGCCTTTTTGTCCATCCTGCCTACCATGATTATGTTCGTGGTGTCCATGGAGCTGAAATTTTATGAGCAGTATGCGGTGTATTTTACCTATATTACCCAGAAGGGAAATTTTCAGGATATTGAGGATGCCCGGAAGGAGCTTCTCTATGCCCTGTGGACGGAGTTCAAGAATATCATGGAGTTTCAGCTGGTGTTCAGCCTGATGTTCCTGGCGGCAGGGGGCTATCTTTTGTCCATGGGGGGCGTCAGCTATCAGGATGTGAATATCTACAGGATTCTGGTGCTGGGGGCGTTTTTTAATGCCGTGCTGCAGGTGGTTTATACCCTGCTTCTGTATCTGGAGGACCAGCGGGGGGCCCTGCTGATTGCGGCTGTCTTTCTGGGGGCAAACCTGGTGCTGGGCATGGGCGGATTGTGGCTGGGGGAGGCAAGCTACGGCTTTACCTTTTTCCTGTCGGCACTTTTGGCCTGTGCTGTGGCGGTTATGAGGCTGCAGCATTTCTGCCAGCGGATAAGCTATTATGTATTTTGCGGCAGGCCGGTGTTTTTTGAGGCGCCTCACGGGGTGTTCTCCCGGCTGGCGGCGTTTTTGTACAGGGACAGGCAGGAGAGAAATGCTTGATGGCAGGGAATTGGGATGGAATGGATTTGGATGTATAAAATGGACTTGGGATAAAATGGATTTGGATGTATGGGATGGATTCGATGTATGGAATGGGTTTGATGGATTTGCCGGGGTTGACGGCAGGTATTTTGCCGGAAAGGAGGGACAGGGCTGATGAGAATGTCACGGGTTAAGAGGCGGCGGCTGAATCTGCAGCAGCGGCGTGAGAGGATGCACTGCCGGAAGAAGGCGGCTGCGGCTCTTTTGACAGGGCTGGCTGCCGGTGCGCCCCTCCGGGCGGATGCGGTCACCCTCAATGTGCTGCAGGATATCTATGGCGATTTTGATTATATGGAAAATAATCTGGCAAATATCCGTGCCTTTGATTTGGCGAAGGAGTATGTGGGGGAGGCGGCAAAGAACGCGGCACTGGCTCAGAGCTATCTGGAGGAGGCGGAGGGCATCTGCCGGGAGGCTGCCGAGAACCTGCGCATGGCGGAGAAAAACAGGCAGCAGGCGGAGGAGCAGGTGCGCCTGACGGCAGAGGAGCTGCAAAGGACACGGGCTGAGAGGATAAGGCTCAC
>JAEDOE010000086.1 GCA_016302095.1 Anaerovibrio sp.
TAATAGTTCCAAGGCTTTTGAAATTTGTGCAACATCTTCTGATTTATGATATAATAATTGCACGGGTAAAAGATTTAGTATTCATTTGTGTGTTGTGGAGAGAAGCGTATGAGTAGATTAAAAGTAGAGACTCCGGACCGGGTGCAGCTGACGGTGGAGAAGCTGTACAAGGATTTGGAGCGGCACATTATTGCCTCGCCGCCGGGGCTTTGCCCGGTGGATTTGCAGCTGTCCTTCTTGAAGGTTTGCCAGGCGCAGACCTGCGGCAAGTGCGTGCCATGCCGTGTGGGGCTGACCCAGCTGCAGCATCTTCTTGAAGATGTGCTCAGTGGCAAGGCAACCATGAAAACCCTGGCATTGATTGAGAAGACGGCCAAGAACATCGAGGCAAGTGCTGACTGTGCCATTGGCTATGAGGCTGCCCACATGCTGGTAGCAGGCTTCGATGGTTTCCGGGAGGACTATGAGCACCATGTAAAGGAAGGCTGCTGTTCCGTGCATGCCCAGCACGCTATTCCGTGTGTGGCACTTTGCCCTGCCAAGGTGGATATCCCGGGGTATATTTCCCTGGTGGGGGAGAAGCGCTATGCTGATGCGGTGCGCCTTATCCGCAAGGATAATCCGTTCCCTACGGCATGTGCACTGATTTGCGAGCACCCTTGCGAGGCCCGCTGCCGCCGCAGCATGATTGATGTGTCACTTAACATCCGAGGCCTGAAGCGCATGGCAGTTGACCATGCCCATGCAGATACGGTGCCTGTGCCTGAGAAGTGCGAGAGCACCGGGAAAAAGGTGGCAATTATCGGCGGCGGCCCTTCCGGGCTTTCGGCTGCTTATTATCTTGAGCTGATGGGGCACCATGCGGTGGTCTTTGAGGAAAAGAAGAAGCTGGGCGGTATGCTGAGATATGGCATTCCGAATTACCGCTTTCCACGGGCGAGATTGGACGAGGACTTGCAGGCAATCCTGAGTACAGGTGTAGAGGTGCACCTGAATACGAGGATTGGCGAGGGCGAGGGAGAGATTTCCCTCAAGACCTTGAACAATGAGTACGATGCTATTTATATCGCCATCGGTGCCCATACTGACAAGAAGATTGGCATTGAGGGGGAAAATGCCAAGGGGGTTATCTCTGCGGTAGAGCTTTTGAAGCGGATTGGCGATGACGATATGCCTGACTTTACCGGCAAGGAGGTTGTGGTGGTCGGCGGCGGCAACGTAGCCATGGACTGCACCCGTTCCGCTATCCGCCTGGGTGCCAAGAAGGTTGGCATTGCCTACCGGCGCCGCCAGAAGGATATGACTGCCCTGCCGGAGGAGGTAGAGGGAGCTATTGCCGAGGGGGCAGAGCTTTATGCGTTGAAGGCACCTCATCATATTGAGGCGGATGAAAATGGCAACGTGACTGCCCTCTGGGTGGAGCCGCAGATTATCGGCCCGATTGATGCCTGGGGCAGGGCGCGCCCTATCCATGCAGATGTGCCTCTCAAGAGAATTCCGTGCGATATTATTATTGTGGCTATCGGTCAGGGTATTGACAGCAAGTCCTTTGAGGATGCCGGTATCAGCATCCAGCGGGGGGCTATTGCGGCGGCTATGACCGGCGAGGTGCAGAATGCCGGCGGTATCTTTGCCGGTGGTGACTGCGCTACCGGCCCTGCTACCGTTATCAGGGCGATTGCAGCAGGCAAGGTGGCAGCTGCCAATATTGATGAATATCTGGGCTACAAGCATACTATTTCCTGCGATGTGCAGATTCCTGAGCCTGACCTGGCTGACAAGGTGCCTTGCGGCAAGGTGCAGCTGGCTGAGGAGGAGGCAGGTATCCGCAAGCAGAGCTTTGAGCCGATGGAGCTGTGCATGAGCGAGCAGGAGGCATGCCAGGAGGCTGGCAGGTGCCTGCGCTGTGATAAGTATGGATTCTCTGCCCTGAAGGGAGGCCGCAGACTCAGATGGTAAACTTGAAGATTGATGATATTGAGCTTTCCGTGGAGGAAGGCACTACCATAATGGAAGCAGCCAAGAAGCTGGGGATTTACATTCCTCATCTCTGCTTCCTGAAGGGGATAAATGAGATTTCTGCCTGCAAGGTCTGCGTGGTGGAGATTCAGGGCAAGGACAAGCTGGTTACGGCTTGTTCCACCCCTGTCAGCGAGGGCATGGTGGTGTTCACCAACTCCGCCAAGGCAAGAAGCGTGAGAAAGTCCAATGTGGAGCTTATCCTGTCCCAGCACGACTGCCTCTGTGCTACCTGCGTGCGCTCCGGCAACTGTCCGTTGCAAACACTGGCCGGTCATCTGGGCATTTATGACCTGCCTTTTGAGCGGCAGGTAACGGAGCAGGCTTGGGACAAGGAGTTTCCGCTGATCCGGGATTCCAAGAAGTGCATCAAGTGCATGCGCTGCCTGCAGATTTGCAGCAAGGTACAGGGCTGCGACATCTGGGATGTGCAGAATACCGGTGCCTATACCAATATCAGCACTGTGGATAATATGCCGATTTCCCAGGCCAAGTGCACCCTGTGCGGCCAGTGCATCACCCATTGCCCGACAGGTGCCTTGAAGGAGCGCAATGATTTGCCGGCTATCTATGATATCCTGGCAGACCCGGATAAGGTGACCGTGGTGCAGATTGCTCCGGCAGTGCGCACTGCCTGGCTGGAGCGCAATGACGTGGAGCCGGGGATTGACACCGAGGGCAGGCTGGTGGCAGCCCTGAAGCGAATTGGCTTTGACTATGTGCTGGACACCGTGTTCTCCGCTGATGTGACCATCATGGAGGAGGGCAATGAGCTTTTGGAGCGGCTGCGTTCCAAGAAGCAGATGCCGATGTTCACCTCCTGCTGCCCTGGCTGGGTTTCTTACCTTACCATGTATCACCCGGAGCTTTTGGGGCAGCTGTCCACTACCAAGAGCCCGCAGCAGATTTTCGGTGCCCTGATCAAGACTTATTTTGCGGAAAAGACAGGGGTTGCCCCGGAAAATATCTGCTCTATCGCCATTATGCCTTGCGTTTCCAAGAAGCGTGAGGCAGCACTGGAATCCATGAATGCCAGCGGCTATCAGGATGTGGATTATGTGCTGACTACCCGTGAGATGGTGCGCCTTCTTAGGGCGGAGCATATTGATCCGCGGGGCCTGAAGGAAAAGCCGTTTGATTCGCCTATCGGTGATGGCACCGGTGCAGGTGCTATTTTTGGCGTTACCGGCGGCGTGATGGAAGCTGCCCTCCGCACTGCCTACAAGGTGGTAACAGGGGAGGAAGCTGACGAGGATGCCTTCAAGGCGGTACGGGACACCCGTACTGAGGGGCGTGACAATGCCATCAACCTGGGGGGCATACGCACTGCCGAGTTTGAGATTGCCGGCAAGGTGCTGAAGACCTGCGTTGTCAGCGGCCTGAAGAATGCGGAGGAGGTTATCCAGCAGATTCAGAGCGGAGAGGCTCACTATGACTTTGTTGAGGTCATGGCATGCCCGGGCGGCTGCGTAGGCGGCGGCGGACAGCCTATCCATGAGGAAGCTGAATGGGCGCCGAAGCGCGGCGAACGCCTCTATGAGCTGGACAAGGAGCGCAAGCTGCGCCGTTCCCACGAAAATCCGCAGGTACAGAAGCTGTACAAGGAATTTTTGGAGACGCCTCTTTCGGAAAAGGCGGAGCAGCTGCTGCACACACAGCACATGTGGGAAAAGAATTACCGCTAAGTAAATTGTTATTCAGATAAATAATACAATATTATCATGTGTCAGGAAGCGCCAGCTGTATGGTTGGCGCTTTTTGTTGAATATTTAGAGGGGCAGGTTTTGTATGAACGAAATTAAGATTGCGTTTTTTGACATTGACGGGACTGTTTTTGACATGGACACCAAGACTGTTTCTGACAGGATGAAGGAGACTTTTAGAAAGCTGCGTGAGAATGGCATTAAGATTTGCATTGCCACCGGCAGGTCACCGATTTTGCTGTATGATATTTTCGGGGTGCGGTTTGATGCTTACGTGACCTTTAATGGTTCCTACTGCTTCAATGACGATGAGGTGATTTTCAGCAATCCCCTGTCACCAAAGGATGTACAGCAGATTATCAAGAATACCCGGGAAATCAATCGCCCGATAGCCCTGGCCACCAAGACGCGGTTTGCCGCCAATGGCCTGGATGATGATTTGCTGGCATTTTTCCAGATTGGCGGTCATAGCATTGAGGAAAGCCCTGATTTTGCTGAGGTTGCCAAGCAGGAGGTATTTCAGATTATGTCCGGGGGATATCTGTCCGAACGGCCGCAGCTGGTAAAGGATACGGACAATGCCAAGGTGGCGGCCTGGTGGGACAGGGCAGTGGATATTGTGCCTGCTGATGGCGGCAAGGGGGTTGGCGTGACGAAGGTGCTGGAGTATTTCGGCATTGACCGTGCCAATGCTATGGCCTTTGGTGATGGCAACAACGATTTGGAAATGTTCCAGGCGGTGGACAACGGCATTGCCATGGGCAACGGCTCTGATGATTTGAAGGCTATTGCCAGGGACGTCTGCGGCAAGGTGTCCGAGGACGGGATTTATCATTATTGCCTTGAGCATGGGCTGATTTGAGCAGGAAATTTCTTCTTTCATAGGCGTGAGGGCATTTTGAGACTTGCTAATTGCACAAAAATTTAGGATTTTTGACACATTTTTTCAGGCATGATAAAATGAAATAAATCTGAAAATAAAGAAGGAGAGTGGTTTTGTGAGACTTGGCAAGCTCAGTTTTTGCATTCTGGCAGGGCTGCTGATGGTATTTTTTGCCTCAGTTGCTGCCGCCCATGGTGCGATGGTGGAGGCTGGTGATGAAGGCCGTTATGTAGAGGAAGTTCAGACACTGTTAAAGGAAAAGGGTTACTATAAAGCAGAAATTCATGGCCGTTGCGACGAGGCAACGGTGGAGGCAATCAAGGCATTTCAGCGTGCCCATCATCTGGATGCTGATGGGATAGCTGGTCCTATGACCATGCGGAAGCTGCGTCCTGTGGCTCACAGGCACGACCTGAGTCATGCCAGGGTTGTGACGGTAAATGCTTACGCCTACAGCCCTCAGGACCCGGGCATGGGCAAGTATACGGCATCGGGAACGCCCCTGAGACGAGGTGTGATAGCGGTTGATCCGAATTATATCCCGATTGGCACCAATGTCTATATTCCTGACTACGGCGATGCGGTGGCAGAGGATATCGGCTGGAATATTCAGGGCAATACTATCGATATTGCTTTTGATACCCATGAGGAAGCCCTTTACTTTGGCAGGCAGGTATTGGAGATTTACATTTTAGACTGATTTTAATAACTTTTTAGCATTGAAAAAGGCTTATGACAATGGCTGGCTAACCTCGTCATAAGCCTTTTTTAAAAAGTGTTATTTATTTCTTATTTTTCAGCTGGTAAATCTGCTTTTGCAGGTCATTGTACATGTCCATAGGCAGCACTACCAGGTTCTTGTCGTTGCTGCGCTGGACAAAAAGCGCCTGATTTTCGTCATTGGCCTTGTCAGCATAGATGGAAAATTCCTTGAGAAATTCAGAGGAAGAAAGCGGTATCATACATAACAGCTCCTTTTATCAAAAAATATCCGTGCTCCTAAAACATGTCCCGTCTCCATAGCAGGAGGCCGCAGAGGGCAGCCAGGGAACCGGCCAGCATACAGATGAAAAAGAATCCGTTGGCGTTTTCTGCCATAGGCACCGGCACGTTCATGCCGAAAAAGCTGGAAATAACTGTCGGTATGGCAAGCAGAATGGTAACAGCTGCCAAAAATTTCATCACCTGGTTCAGGTTGTTGGACATGATGGAAGAAAAGGTATCTGCCAGCCGGGCCAGAATCTTGCTGTACATCTCTACCATTTCCC
>JAEDOE010000087.1 GCA_016302095.1 Anaerovibrio sp.
GCACATCTACGGCACCGATATGGTCCCAATGGCCGTGGGTATTCACCAGAAGCTTTATATCAATGCCGTTATCCCTGACATAAGCAAGAATTTCCTGCCCGTTGTCCCCGGCATCAATAATAATACCTTCACCAGTTTCCTCATCCTTCAGCACATAGCAGTTTTCCTCAATCGGGCCCACCACCAAAGTATCTACACTAAAGCTCATCTTGCACCTCACACACGCTATTATTATCGCTTATTGCCATTACTATTACTATAACTATAAACTATCACTGTCAACCACAACTATTGCTATTCCTATCGCTCACGCTTCTGAATCTCTCCGCTTATCTTCCATGCCTGGTGTTGCTGTTATTATCAGCTGCACTTGCCATAGCACGGCTGACGCTGAACACATCCTTCAGGCGGCGGATTTTGCCCATCACCAGGGAGACCTGGGCTGCATTGTGCACCTCCAGGCTCATGATAATCGTTGATGTCTTATTGCCCTTGTTGGCCTTGGCATTGACAGCAGACACATTGATTTTCATCTCCGCCGGTACTGACAATACACTGGTCAGCACACCTGACGCATCGTTGCAGATAATCTCAATCTCCACCGTATAATCCTTATCCAGGCCGATATCCCAGTTCACATCGATCACCCGGGTAGTGTCACCGTCATCCGACAGCACATTAGGGCAATCCGCCCGGTGGACAGAAACCCCCCGTCCCTTGGTGATATAGCCCACAATAGGATCCCCCGGTATAGGGTTGCAGCACTTTGCCAGCCGCACCAGCATCCCGGACTCGCCCTCCACCAGAATACCGTGGCTTGCCTTGTTCTTTCTGGTATTGTTGTGCTGCTGCTTGATGGTTTCCAGCATCTCGCTGACATCCGGCGGCGTTGCCGCCTTGATGGCCTTCTTGTGATGCTCAATCAGCTTGGCAATGACGCCATTGACTGCCACGCCGCCATAGCCTACTGCCGCCAGCATATCCTCGTCATTGTTGATATTAAACCGCAGGCAGACAGAATTCAGCCATTCATCCCGCAGCAAATCCTTCGGCTCATAGCCAAGCCTTTTTGCCTCCTTCTCCAGAAGCTCCCTGCCCCGGATGACATTTTCCTCCCGCTTCACCTTCTTGAACCAGGAGCGGATTTTTGCCCTGGTATCCGAGGAAGCCACGATATTCAGCCAGTCGCGGCTAGGGCCGTTATTCGCCTTATTGGTAATGATGGATACCTGGTCGCCGTTTTTCAGCTTGTACTCCAATGGCACAATCTTGCCGTTGACCTTGGCACCAACGCAGTGATGCCCCACCTCCGTATGAATGCGGTAGGCGAAATCTATCGGCACGGAGCCCTTCGGCAAATCAATCACATCACCATTGGGGGTAAAGACAAATACCTCATCGGAGAAAATATCCATCTTCAATGCTTCCAGATATTCTGTCGGGTCGTTCACCTCGTGCTGCAGATTCATCATCTGGCGCAGCCAGGAAATCTTTTTCTCATAGTCGTTGCCGGCACCTACGCTGCGGCCAGCCTCCTTGTACTTCCAGTGAGCAGCCACGCCATACTCGGAAACCTTGTGCATGGCAAAGGTACGAATCTGGATTTCCAACGGATATCCCCTGGTCATGACCGTGGTATGCAGGGACTGGTAGCCATTGGTTTTCGGCATGGCGATATAGTCCTTGAACCGCCCAGGGATAGGCTTCCACATGGCGTGGATAACACCCAGCACCGCGTAGCAGTCCTTGACATTGTGCACCAGCACCCGTACCGCCGACAGATCATAAATCTCGCTGATATCCTTGTTATCCCGCTTCATCTTGCGGTAAATGCTGTAAAAATGCTTCGCCCTGCCGCTGATTTCCGCCTTGATCCGGCTCCTGATGAGCTTGGTGTGAATCTGCAATATGGCATCCTCAATAAACCGCTGGCGTTCCTGCCGCTTCTGCTTTACCTTTTCCACCAGGTCATAATAAAACTCCGGCTCCAGATACCTGAGGCACAAATCCTCCAGCTCCCACTTGATATTGGAAATACCCAGGCGGTTGGCAAGAGGCGCATACACCTCGATGGTTTCCTTGGCAATGCGCTTCTGCTTTTCTTCCTTGACGAATTTCAGGGTGCGCATATTGTGCAGCCGGTCAGCCAGCTTAATCATGATTACCCTGATGTCCTTGGCCATAGCCAGGAACAGCTTGCGATAATTCTCTGACTGCTGCTCCTCCCGGGACTGATACTTGATTTTGCCCAGCTTGGTGACACCATCAATCAGCATTGCCACCTCAGGACCGAAAATGTCCTCCATCTGTGCCTGGGAATAGGTTGTATCCTCCACCACATCATGGAGAAGTGCCGCCGTGATGGTGGTACTGTCAATCTGCAGCTCCGTAAGGATTTTTGCCACGCACAGCGGATGGATGATATAATCCTCCCCGGAGGCACGCTTCTGACCGCCATGAGCCGCATTGGCAAGCTCATAGGCCTTGCGCACCAGCTCCACATCGGCATGGGGCTGGTATTTCAGCACCGCATTGATAACCTCATCAATAGTCACCTGGGCTGTTGCGCTTGCCACCTCCGGTATATAAATATTGACATCATTCTGTCCCTTTTTCTCCAACATAAAAACCACCACCAACTATTTTCTACTGCTTTTAGAAAACATTATAGCACATTTTCAGATATTTAACCTGCCTATTCTGCGATTCGGCCTCCAATTCACGTATTTTACCTGCCTGCTCAGCTATTCAGCCGTCTAAAGGTAGGTGAATCGTACAAATCCATTTTCTGCGCCGTGCTGGCAAGCTCCAGATAGCCAGCCTGATTTCTCTGCAAGAGTCCCAGCTCCAGAAGCACTGTCACTGCATCCGCCACATTCTGCTCCTCCGCCTGACACCCTTCCAGCCTTGCCTGCATAGCAAGCCACTCAAGGTCAGAGGACAGCCTGTGGCCATCCTTTACCCTGCTGCGGAGAAAAACGTAAATCTGCCGCATAAACTCCCTGTCCACAGCCACCTTCTCCTGCACCGGCACAGGCTCATCCAGGGAGCGCACCATGCACTGCAAATTCCGCATATCGCGCCACTCGTTGATGCCGGCGGAATAAACCATGTCAAAGCCGCCCCGTGCCACCCTGGAAAGCTCCTCAGGCATATTGAAGGCGATAGCATCCACCAGCCGCCCCCGATCTGAAACGGTAAATTTCAGGTGCCTGGCATCCGCTCCCTTCAGCTCCGGATTGATGCAGCTAAGCCCCCGGCAGCCAAAAAGCGGCGGCTCATTTTTCATGCCGCAGGGCTCCAAAAGTGCCAGCTCCTCCACCATCTCCATAGTCATCTCCGCCGGGGAAATTTCCATATCAATATCGTAGCTGGGAATATACTGGGCAGCGGTCATCTGCCGCCTAGCCTCCGCCTCCAGCATATCCCGGAGCATATCAATATTTTCCTCCCTGACTGTCAGGCCTGCCGCCATCTCATGACCGCCGAACTGCATCAGGGCAGGCTGGCAGCCGGTCAGTGCCTCAAAGATGTTAAAGCCAGGAATACTGCGGCAGGAGCCCTTGCCCACACCGTCCTTGACGCTGATCACCACTGTAGGCAGATAGTATTTTTCCTGCAGGGCGGATGCCACCAGGCCCAAAACGCCGTGATGCCATTCCTGGCCTGCCACCACAATCACCCGGGCATTGTCCATATCCACATTCTCCAGCTGTTCCTCTGCCATGGCCTGGATTTCCTCTTTCAGCTCCTTGCGGGTATTGTTCAGCTCATTCAGCTTCTCTGCCATCTCCCGGGCCATTTCCTCATTCTCCGACAGCAAAAGCTCCACGCTGAGACGAGCGCTTTTCAGCCTGCCTGCCACGTTGATGCGGGGCGCCAGCACAAAGCCGATGCCTGTGCTGTCAATCTCCCGGTTCCCCAGCCCCGTTGCCTCGATCAGGGCGCGTATGCCCACAAAGGAGGAATTCTTCATGCGCCTGAGCCCCTCGGAAACAATCTTCCTGTTCTCATCCACCAAAGGCACCGCATCTGCCACCGTGCCCAATGCCACAATCTCCAGCCCCGGATTTTCCGCCGGTTCCTTTTTCATGGCCAGCCACAGTGCCTGGCACAGCTTGAAGGCAATGCCCACCCCGGCAAGCTCCCCGCAAGGGTATTCCGAGTCCTTCCGATGGGCGTCTATTACTGCCACCGCCGGCGGCAGCTCCTCCCCCGGCAGGTGATGGTCCGTCACCACGAAGTCCATGCAATCCTGCATCTGCCGCAGCTCCTCCACGGACTTGATGCCGCAGTCCACGGTAATCACCAGGCTGGTTCCCTGCCGGTGCAGGCGCCGCAGGGCTTCCAGGTTTACGCCATAGCCCTCCGTAAATCGGTCAGGTATATAATAATCCGCCCAGCCCCCCAGCTGCTGCAAGGTCTTTAGCAACACGGTGGTTGCCGTAATGCCGTCAGCATCATAGTCCCCGTACACCACAATCTGCTCCCTTGCCTCAATGGCAGCCCTGATGCGCTTCACTGCCTTATCCATATCCGGCAGCAGGTAAGGATCATAATACTCCCTGGCTTCCGGGTGCAGGAAATCCCTGGCTGCTGCCGCACTGTCAATGCCCCTGTTCAGCAGAATACCTGCCAGAAGCGTTGACACTCCCAGCTCCGCAGCCAGCCCGGCTGCCTTTTTCTTGTCCTTTTGTCTGATGTTCCAAATTTTTCGCATATAAATCTTCTTCCTAAAAACAGCATTCCTGTTGCTCACGCCCCCATGACGATTTCGCAAGCAGTTATTTTTCTTTCTAAGAGAACATATTCGCTATATATTGCAAAAATCCTGCCTGCTGCACAAAAAAAAGCGCGTATTGAAGAAAAAATTTTTTCAACACACGCTTCTTTGCAGATATTTACCTAAAAACTGCCGAAAAACCACATGAAATACAGCTGTCCGAAACTACCTGAAAAACAGCGGCCGGCACGCCTCCTTCACGTCCCGGCAGCCAGCCATGCTTATCTGTCTTCCTCCAGGCGCATCAGCATGAAGCAGAAGTCAGAAATACGGTTCAGCAGAATCCTGTCCTGATCCGGCACAATCTCATTCTTGGCCAGATCCCACATGACACGCTCGGCACGCCTTGCCACGGTTCTTGCCAGATCAAGGCAGGCACCGCCCTTGGTCTCGCCAGGGATGAGGAAACCATGGAGAGGCTCCATCTGCTCCTCCATCTTGTCCATCATATCCTCCAGGTACACCACATGGTCATGGGTAATCAAAGGCTCATAATCGTTCAGGCTGGCCAGGTCAGTCATCAGCAGCCCATTCAGCTTCTGCAGGCGCAGGCACAGGTCCTTTACCTTCTCATTCTCGCAGAATGCCCTCGCCATGCCCAGGGCGGAGCCAAACTCGTCCAATGCACCGTATGCCTTAACTCGCCAGGAGTTCTTCGCAATCCTCTGACCGGTACTCAGGTCGGTCATGCCGCTGTCGCCTCTAGCAGTATACAGGCTCATATTAATTCCCCCTCACAATCAATCGAACTCAGTCGAAAATTTCGGAGGCATTAAAGAAAATGGAAATCTCCCTTGCAGCATTCTCAGGCGAGTCAGAAGCGTGCACCGCGTTGCGGCTGCCGCTGGCTGCGTACAGCTTGCGGATAGTGCCCTCAGCTGCCTCTGCCGGGTTTGTCTTGCCGTTGATGGCACGCACATTGGCAATAGCCCCCTCGCCCTCCAGAACCATGGCAACAATCGGCCCGGAAGTCATAAAGCCCATCAAATCCTCATAATAAGGACGGCCAATATGCTCCTCATAATGCTTGGAAGCCAGCTTTTCAT
>JAEDOE010000088.1 GCA_016302095.1 Anaerovibrio sp.
AGTGTTTGAGATAAAGAGGAAATGGGGTGACATGCTTGGCAGAGTCAGCTGTTCCTGCCGGGGTGCGCTTTCTGGTGCTGGGGGACAGCGCGGTTTCCGTGGAGTTCGGGCAGGAAATAAATATTGAAATCAATCGCAAGGTCATGGCACTGCAGGGCTGCGTGGAAAGGGCAGCGGCAGAAGGGGAGCTTGAGGGAATTGTGGAGACGGTTCCTACATATTGTGCCCTGATGATCCTGTACAATCCGCTGGTGCTGGGCTATGATGAGCTGGTGGAGAAGCTCTCGGCTGTCATTGGCAGCATGAAGCTGGCGGATGCAGGGGAAAGGCAGGTCGTGGAAATCCCCGTGGTGTACGGTGGCGAGTACGGCCCTGACCTGGATGAGGTTGCAACGCAACACGGTATGACGGCAGAGGAAGTCATCCGGCTGCATGCTGCCCCTGAGTACCCTGTGTATATGCTGGGGTTTGTGGCCGGTTTCCCCTATCTGGGCGGTATGGATGAAAGGCTGGCTACACCAAGGAAAAAATCTCCCCGGCTGAAGATTGCCGCTGGCAGCGTGGGCATCGCCGGAGGGCAGACGGGGATTTATTCCGTGGAGTCACCGGGGGGCTGGCAGATTATTGGCCGCACTCCCTTGAAGCTGTATGATGCGGCAAGTGAAAATCCCGTGCTGCTGTCAGCTGGCAGCTATGTGAAATTCAAGCCGATTTCTGAGGCTGAATACAAGGCGATAGCCAATGATAGTGAATAGTGTTGGTGAATTTTGGCGGATATTTTTATTGTTAGTGAGCATTAATGTACGTCAATGAGTTTTGATGAATGTTTTTTGTGAAATTTCGGTGGGTGAGACGATGGCAGGTATCATGGTGATAAATGGCGGCATGCTGACTACGGTGCAGGATGAGGGCAGGTATGGCTATCAGGCCAGCGGCGTGCAGGTCTCAGGGGTAATGGACAGGACTGCCGCCCTGCTGGCCAATGCCCTGGTAGGCAACGATGAGCTTTCTGAGGATGCTGCCCTGCTGGAGGCGACCTATCTGGGGCCTGAGCTGGAATTTGGGCAGGATGCGCTGGCAGCTGTTGCCGGAGGCATGCCCGATGTGCAGCTGGATGGCATGCCTGTGCAGCCTTATAGGGCAATAGCTATCAGGGCCGGGCAGCGGCTGAAGGTGGCGGCACAAAAATCAGGCCTTCGGGCGTATATTGCCGTGTCAGGGGGATTTGCCACAGACAGGGCGCTGGGCAGCAGGTCCACTAATCTCAAGCTGAGGCTGGGGGGCCATCTAGGGCGCAAGCTGGCAGCAGGTGATGTGCTGCCGGTAGGAGAGCCAGGGGCGTATGCGGCAAAGGCCTTGTCAGGCAAAGCAGGGCTTCGGAAACTGCCGTCAAGCTATGTGGATGCAATGGCAAAGAGAGGCATTGTGTCAGGCACTGACGGTGGCAAAATCAGGCAGATACGTGTGATACTGGGTCCCCAGGATGATTATTTTTCCCGGCAGTCCATTGCTGCCTTTGCAGAAGCTGTCTATACTATATCCAATAATTCTGACCGCATGGGTTACAGGCTGCAGGGGCCGGCGGTGAAAAAGGCAAAGCAGCAGGATTTGATTACGGATGGCATAGCCTTCGGCTCTATTCAGATTCCCCCGGACGGCCAGCCTATCATTATGCTGGCAGACCATCAGACCACAGGTGGGTATCCGAAGCTGGCTACGGTGGCAACGGTGGATTTGCCCCTTCTGGCTCAGTCCATGCCGGGAGACAGGCTGCAGTTCAGGCTGATTTCTGTGCAGGAGGCACAGCAGCTTTTGCGGCAGCAGCATGAGAATATGGTAGAGGTTATCAATCAGATGAAGGAACAGGCTGTACTGGCGGTGCCTCCGGCAGGGGCAAAACAGTTCAGGCTGACGATAAATGGCGAAGCTTTTGATGTGGCTATTAGGCAGATGTGAATATGAGCCTGATGTGACTAGAAAGATGATATGATGGCAGGCTCTATATGACTATAAGGCAGGAGTGATTTTCATGGCAGATTATAGCAAGGCAAGGCCGGAGGATGTATGGCTGAAAATCAGGAGCGGTGAAATCACCGGGCAGACTTCCGGCATGTGCAACGGCTATGCCCAGGCGAATCTGGTGATTATGCCTGAGAAATATGCCGGGGACTTTGAGCGGTTTGCCCGGCAGAATCCCAAGCCATGCCCTCTTTTGGAGGTTATGCATGGCAGCAGGTATGTGCAGGACATGGGCAAGGGGGCAGATATCCTGACGGATATTCCCAAGTACCGCATCTTTGAAAATGGCGTGCTGGTAAAGGAAGTGACGGATGCTACGCCTTACTGGCAGGATGATATGGCGGTGTTTTTGATCGGCTGCAGCTTTTCCTTTGAGGAAGCCCTGATGGATGCCGGTATCGATGTACGGCATATTTCCATGGGGCGCAATGTACCTATGTTTCGCACCAAGGTGATGACTGAGCCTGCCGGGCCTTTCAAGGGGGAGCTGGTGGTCAGCATGCGGCCGATGACGCCGGAGGATGCAGAGCGGGCTAATGAGATTACGGGGCGTTTCCCTAACGTGCATGGTGCACCTGTGAATATCGGGGAGCCTGAGAAGCTGGGGATTACGGACTTGATGAAGCCGGACTATGGTGACCCGGTGGATATTTTGCCAGGGGAGATTCCAGTATTCTGGGGCTGCGGGGTTACGCCTCAGTCGGTGATTGAGCATGCGAAGCTGCCGCTGGTGATTACCCATGCACCTGGGCATATGTTTATTACCAACATGAAAAATGATGCAGTCAATGATTTTTTGGAGAGCAGGAAAAACAAGTAAGCTGTGCCGGAGAGCATGAGATGGCCGGTTATAGAAAAGTGAATAATTACAACTAAGCTGTAAAGGCTAAGTCGTGAAATTTTATTACAATTGTATCGTGTAAATGGATTGAATTGTGAGGTGTGTTTGCTGTGGGCTTTTTTAAGAAATTAGATGAAGCAATGCGATATGATCCGGGCAACAGGGGGCTTTTAGCCAATGCGCCTGCCAACCCATTGGACAGGTTGCAGGAGGCTTTGACAGATATTAAAGGTGTGGTCATCCTGACAGGCTTTCCGGTGCGGCTGGGGCTCCACAATTTTACCGGGGAGACAGATGGTCCCCTGGGGGCTGCCAATCTTGCCTACGCCTTTGAGTCCATCGGTGTGCCGGTATGGCTGCTGACGGATGAGGAAGCCTACTGGGTGGTGAATGCGGCAGTTACCAGGCGTGGCTGCAAATGCCGTCCCCTCATGCTGCCAAGGTATGAGGCAGATGAGTTTGTTGCCGCTCAGCTGGATGCCATTCACCCCAGCCACGTGCTGACTATTGAGCGTCCCGGCAAGGCACGGGACGGGCATTATCACAACATGCGGGGCGGCATTATTGATGCCATGTTTGTGGATGCTTCCAGTATTATTGAGGCAGCCAGGGAACGGGGGATAACTACTATCTCTATCGGTGACGGTGGCAACGAAATCGGCATGGGTGCCCTGGCGGAGACTATTGAAAAGTATGTCCCTCACGGGGAGGCTATCTGCGCCAGGGAGGTGGCGGACATTGCCCTCATCAGCGGTGTTTCCAACTGGTGGGGCTGGGGTGTCAGCGCCCTGCTGTCCAGAATGTACGGCATCAACCTGTTGCCCTCCGATGATATGGAGCGGGGCATGCTGCATGAGATGGTGCTGGCAGGCAGCGTGGACGGCTGCACGAAGAAGCCGGAGGAAACGGTGGACAACCTGCCGATGGAGGTGCATCTGGGGGTTTTGAGCAATGTCAGGTCAGCCATGCTGGAAAAATAGCCATGC
Organism: Anaerovibrio sp.; assembly: GCA_016302095.1. GTDB lineage: Bacteria > Bacillota > Negativicutes > Selenomonadales > Selenomonadaceae > Anaerovibrio. Next base: position 3,847 of record JAEDOE010000088.1, read on the forward strand.
AGGAAAATAGTCATGCAGGAAAAATAGCCATGCAGGAACAATAGCCATGCGGGCAATTAGCCGGTAATATGGTGCTGCAGTCTGGCTGTTTATGCAATAATGTAATAAATTCGTGGCAGAATTAATAAAGATAATAGAAAAAACTTAAAAAACTGCAAAAAAACGGTGCAGGGGACGTTTCTCTGACCGCTTTTTTTGTGGGGGATTTTCTGGCTTTTGATTATTTTTTGCCTGTCGGGTATGGAGCTGAAATTTTAAAGTCTTTGTGCAGTGGAATGGTTTGACGATTGTGCGCAAAGGCTATAAAATATGTTCACTGCGCTTGTATATTGATTTGTATATTGGTGGCGGCATTGCTTTATGCACCGCTTGGTATATTGATTGATATTTGTATTTTGGGTATCGTGATAATTTAAGGAAATGTGTTAGGGGTTGTTATTGTATGGAAAATTTTTCAGTTCTGGTGAATGAGCTGGATGCTTTGATTTGGAGCATGGCGCTGGTCAGCCTCTGCCTGGGGGCAGGGCTGTACCTGTCTGTCCGCCTGGGATTTCCCCAGGTGCGGCTGATTGGTGAGATGGTGCGGCTGCTTTTTGGTGACAAGAAAAGCGAGCATGGCATTTCCTCCTTTCAGTCCTTTGCCACCACGGTAGGGGCAAGGGTTGGCATGGGCAATATTGCCGGTGTGGCTACGGCGATTTTCATCGGCGGGCCGGGCTCTATCTTCTGGATGTGGATGATTACCTTTATCGGCGCGGCTTCCGCCTTTACGGAGTCGGTGCTGGGACAGGCCTACAAGATAAAGAATTCCAGCGGCGTGTTCATGGGAGGCCCTGCCTACTATCTGGAGCATGGCCTGAAGTGCAAGAATTATGCCAGGCTTTTTGCGGTGCTGGCGGTGATGGGGCCGGGGCTTTTGCTGCCGGGAGTGCAGATAAACTCCTTGGTGCTGGTTTTTGAGGAAGCCTTTGCGGTGGACAGAACCATCGTGGGCTTTATCTGCTGTGCCCTGCTGGCCTTTATTATCTTCGGCAGCATCAAGCGCATTTCCAAGGTGGCAGAAATCCTGACGCCTTTTATGTGCCTGATTTACATGGGCTTTGCGGCTATTATTCTGGGCATGAATTTTGATAAGATTCCAGGGATGCTGCAGATGATTGTCACCTCTGCCATAGGTGCTGAGCCGCTGTTTGCCGGGATTATCGGCTCAGCTGTTTCCTGGGGCGTCAAGCGGGGCATTTACTCCAACGAGGCAGGCATGGGCTGCGGCGCCATCGTTTCGGCAGCGGCTGAGACCTCCCATCCTGCCAAGCAGGGGCTGATACAGGCCTGCTCCATCTATGTGGACACCCTGCTGATTGGCACGGCTACGGCCTTGATTATCATGCTGACCGGCACCTACAATGTATCAGATGGACAGGGGGGATTGCTGTTTAGCAGCATCGGTGATATTGAGTCCGGCATCAAGTGGGCCCAGTACGCCCTGATGAATACCTTCGGGGCATGGAGTGGCAAGGTGCTGGCAATCATTATCGTGCTGTTCGTGTTTACCTCCCTGACCGGCTACTGCTATCAGGCGGAGGCAAATATCCGCTACCTGTTCAAGCGCAACAAGCTGGCACTGAATACCGTGCGGATTATCTTCGTGCTGGCTTCCTTCTTTGGCTGCCTGGTGAATGCGGATGCTATCTGGGCTTTGGGCGATATTGGCTACGGCCTTTTGGGCTGGGCGAATATCATCGCCATTATCCTGATGGCGCCTAAGGCGGTGGCAATCCTCAGGGACTACGAGCAGCAGAAAAAAGCCGGCCGGGACCCTGTCTTTGCCCCTGAAAAGTTCGGCATTGACGATTATACCGGGGCATGGGATAAATACAAAAATCAATAGTTAATAGTTATCATAGTTGATCGATAAAAAACGGGCTGCTCCCATCTTATAGGAACAGCCCGTTTAATATTAT
>JAEDOE010000089.1 GCA_016302095.1 Anaerovibrio sp.
CTCGAAGATCGGCAGGGGCAGGGCAGTACCCCAACGAAAACCTTGAGTGCAGCCTCGCTTCTTAGCGAGTGCGAGCGTAAGCGACGCAGGAGCTTAGAAGCGTGAGGCTGTGCTAAGAGCGAGAGCGAGTTTTCGTGGGTACTGCCCTGCCCCTGCCAGCGTACATCATGCATACATCATATTCCTTCCAGCCGCTGTATAGTCTCCTCAAATCCCTGCACCTCGAACACGCCCTGGCACAGGAACTCATTAATGGCATCAATCTTCTGCACAGCCTCATCAATCTTCTGGCTGGAGCCCTTCACATAAGCACCGATATGAATCAGGTCCTCCGCTTCCTTGTACACCGCCATCAGGGCACGCAGCTTGCGGTTGGCCTCCATGTGCTCCTTGGGCACCACAGCCGACATAACACGGCTGACGCTGGCCAGCACATCAATAGCCGGAAAATGATTCTGGGCCGCAATATTCCTGGAAAGCACAATATGCCCGTCCAGGATGCTGCGCACCGCATCAGCAATGGGCTCATTCATATCATCGCCATCCACCAGCACCGTATAGATGCCGGTAATAGAACCCCTGGCACTGGTGCCAGCCCTCTCCAGGAGCCTCGGCAGCAGGGCAAACACCGACGGGGTATAGCCACGGGTTGCCGGCGGCTCACCTACAGTCAGCCCCACCTCACGCTGGGCCATGGCAAAGCGCGTCACCGAGTCCATCATCAGGATGACCTTGCGCCCCTGGTCGCGGAAATACTCCGCAATGGCAGTAGCCGTCATTGCCCCCTTGATGCGCACCAGGGCAGGCTTGTCCGAAGTGGCAACCACCACCACGGAACGCTTCAGGCCTTCTTCCCCCAGGTCACGCTCAATGAACTCCTTGACCTCACGGCCACGCTCCCCCACCAGGGCAATCACGCTGATATCCGCCTCGGTATTTCTGGCAATCATACTCAGCAGGGTGGACTTGCCCACGCCGCTGCCTGCCATGATGCCAATACGCTGCCCCTGCCCCATGGTAATCAGTCCGTCAATGGCACGGACGCCCACATACAGGGAATCCTTAATCACCGGACGGTCCAGAGGTGCAGGCGGGTCTGCCTGGATAGGGTACTCCGCTTTGCAGAGAATCGGCCCCTTGCCGTCAATAGGGTTGCCCAGGCCGTCAATGACACGGCCCAGGAGCTCCGGCCCTACCTTCACCTGCAAGACCTTCTGAGCGGATACCACCTGACAGCCCGGACCGATGCCCTTGGTCTCTCCCAGTGGCATCAGAAGCACATATCCCTCCCGAAAGCCCACCACCTCGGCAGGCAGCGGCTCCACCCCATCAAAATGGGATTGGACATAGCAAAGCTCACCCATGCTCACATTAGGGCCGTTGCACTGGATTACCAGTCCGACAATCTGTACAACCTTGCCTATCATGTTCATGGATTTGCAGCTGTCAATGGCTTCATTGAATTTTTCCAGATTAATGCCTAGCTCCACTTTACCAAATCCCAACTAACCAGCTAACCAACTAAAAATCAAAACTAAATCAAACAAAAGCAACTCACTTCATGACATTGCGTACAGCCTGCTCCACCAGCTGCAGCTGGGTGGCAAGCCCTGCATCCACCACGCCGTTAGGAGACTCCAGCAGGCAGTCCCCCGTCTTCAGGGACTCATCTGACTTTACGGACAGCGTAGCACTGCCCTCCAGCTGTGCCTGGAACTCCGACTGGGCCATCATCACCAGCTCATAGGCATCAGGCGCCACACGCACCTCCACATGGGGCTGATCCTTGACCTTCTGCAGTGCCTCACGCACCAGGGGCAGGATCAGCTGGGGCACATCGATAAAATGCTGGGGCAGAACCTTGTTGGCTATCCGCATCACCATCTCGGCAATGGTATTCTCCGCCCCAATGACATAATCCTTGCAGGATTCCCTGGCCTCGGAGATGGTACGCTCCGCAGCAGCATTGGCATCCACCAGTATCTGATGCTGCTCCTGCCTCACGGCTTCTGCACCTGCCCTGCGGCCTTCCTCCACGCCCTGGTCATAGCCCTGCTGCCGTGCCTCCTCATGTATCTGCTCGGCCCGGTTTCTCGCTACCTCCATAACCTTGTCAGCAGCAGCCTTGGCCTCCTGCTTGACTATCTCCGCCTCAATCTTTGCCTGACGGAGCATCTGGGAGGCGTGCTCCTCCTGCTGGCGGATGGTGGCCAGCATATTTTCCAGAGCCTCCTGGCTCAGTCCCGGCTCCTCCGGCTCATCATCGGGCTCCTCCGCTCTGGCAGCCTTAAAGACGGGCACCTTGACAATTTTCGGCTCATCATCATAGATGGCACCCTTGATTAACCTAGACAATCATTTCGTCACCCTTTCCGCGGGAAATGACAATGTCGCCCTTGTCCTCCAGCTTGCGGATGACATTTACAATCTTCTGCTGGGCTTCCTCTACATCACGGATCTTAACAGGCCCCATGTACTCAATTTCCTCACGCAGCATATCTCCGGCACGCTTGGACATATTCTTGTATATCTTCTCGGCAACCTCCTGATTGGTAGCCTTGAGAGCCAGGGACAAATCCTTGTTGTCCACATCCCGGAGCACCATCTGGAGACCGCGGTCGTCCAGCATGACGATGTCCTCGAATACGAACATGAGCTTTTTGATTTCCTCTGTAAGCTCCGGATTGTCCACTTCCAGATTCTCGATAATGGACTTCTCTGTAGTACGGTCCACCCGGTTCAAAACCTCTACGATGGCCTTTACGCCGCCTGCATCGGTAAAGTTCTGGGTAACCAGTGCCGACAGCTTCCGTTCCAGCACCCTTTCCACCTCACGGAGCACCTCCGGGGAGGTCCTGTCCATGACGGCAATACGCTTGGCAACCTCCGCCTGCCTTTCCTGAGGCAGGGAGGTCAGGATGGTGGCCGCCTGATCCGGATCCAGATAAGCCATAATCAGTGCAATGGTCTGCGGATGCTCATTCTGGATGAAGTTCAGCAGCTGTGCCGGATCCGTCTTGTGCAGGAAGTCAAAAGGACGCACCTGCAGGCTGGTAGTCAGGCGGCTGATAATAGTAGACGCCCGCTCTGCCCCCAGCGCCTTCTCCAGGATGTTCTGGGCATATTCCAGGCCGCCCTGGGACAGGTAGTTCTTCGCCATGGCCATCTGATAGAACTCGGACACCACAGCCTTCTTTTCCTCCGGGGTAACCTGCTTGTGATTGGCAATCTCCAGCGTCAGCTTTTCAATTTCCTCATCATTCATGTGCTTGAACAGCATGGATGAATACTCAGGCCCCAAAACTATAAACAATATTGCAGCCTTCTGCTGATTGGTCAGCTCCGGCTCGCTATTACCATACATATTCATGGTGCTTAATCCTCCGACAGCCAGGTCTTAACAAGCATAGCCATTTCGGCAGGCTTGTTGCGAATAAGTTCCTCGATAGTCTGACGCTCGGAAAGGTGCTCCTGCTCCTCCTCGGTCATTTCCTCCGGCTCTATATTGCCGCTCTCCAGGAGAGCAGCACGCTCCGCCTCTGCACGCAATCTTTCCTCCTCGGCAAGTCTCTCTGCCTCCTCGATAGCTGCCTGCTCTGCCTCCAGACGCTTCTTGCGCTTCCAGTAGAAGTAGCCTGCCACGCCACCGATAATCAGGAGAACCAATGCCACAGCCAGCATAATCTTCATATTATCCGCATCCTTTGCAGCCTGTTCCTCAGCAGCCCGCTTGTCAGCAGCCTCGGTGCTGAACGGCAGCGGCTCTACAGACACGGTGTCACCCCGGTCAGGGTTGATGCCCACGGCAGAAGCCACAGAACGCTGGATGCTCTCCTGCTGAACAGGAGTGATATTATCGTTCACCAGCACGGCGATGTTGACGCGCTTGATGGAGCCAGGGGTGGCAACTGTCTTCTCCTTGGCCTCATTTATCTCATAATTCTTGGTGGTTTCCTTCTTGGCGTAGTTGGCATTGCTGTTGTTGTCCTGTGCCACATAGCCAGGCACATTGGACTGGGTGCCCGCAGGTCCCCCCGGCGATGTGGAGGTACCGCTGTAAGACTCGTTAATAGTCTGCTCACTGCGGATAATACCGGAATCATCCACCACCGGCGTATAGGTCTGCTTGTCAGTCTGCCGCTGGTCAAAGTCCAGCTCCACATTGACGCGGACATAGGAATGTCCCTCTCCCAGTGCCTGATCCAGCATGGACTGCACATCACGCTGCATGCGCTCCTGCACCTTCCTGGTCATATCCAGCTGGGTCATAGTCTGCTGGCTGACATTGTTTTCCTCGTCATCGTCAGGATCGTTCAAAATCCTGCCGGTCTCATCCACCACCGTAATATTCTCCGGCAAAAGCCCCTGGATACTCCTGGATGCCAGGTTGACAATGCCCTTGATTTCCTTCTTGTTCAGCTCCATATTCGGATGCAGCTTCAGCATGATGGATGCCGTAGCCGGCTTCTCGTTCTTCTTGTACAGGCTGTCCTCAGGCAGTACAATATGCACCCTGGCCTTTTCCACCGCTGCAATCTGCTCGATGGTACGGGTAAGCTCACCCTGCAATGCCTGCAGATAGTTTACCTTGTTCTGGAACTCCGTCACGCCCAGCTTGCTGTCATCAAAAATCTCAAAGCCCTTGTTACCCCTAGGCAGGCCTTCCGTCGCCAGGCTCAGCCGTGCCTCGTGCACATCGGCAGACGGCACCAGGATTGTAGTGCCCTGCTTCGTCTCCTGAACCTCATAATTAACCTTGGTCTCCTTCAGCTTGGCTGCCACCTCGCCGGCATCCTTTGTCTCCATGTTGGTAAACAAAGGCACCATGTCCGGCTTGCCGCCAAAGGCAAAGCTGGCTGCCACAATGGCAATTACCAGCACCACTACACCGCCAATGGCCATATAGTGCTGCCGTTTCGTCAGCCTGCCCCAGAGCTGCAGGTATTTTTCTTTCAAATCACCCATTACCAAATCCCCTTGCTACGCAGTAATAATATAATTGCCATGCCGCTAAAAAATTATACCTGCATACGCATGATTTCCTGATATGCCTCCACGGCCTTGTTGCGCACGGCCAGTGTCAGCTGAACGGCAATATCCGCCTTCTCGGCAGCGATTATCACCTGTGATATATCCTCCACCTGCCCGGCAGCCAGAGCCGCGCCCAGCCTCTCGGACTCCTTCTGCAAGGCGTTCACCTCACCAAGAGCATCCTTTAAATATTCGCCAAAGGTGGGCAGCGCCTGCTGGGGCTGATCCTCCCCCAGATGACTCTCAGCCTGCATCTTTACAGGCGTCATCTGCAATGCTTCTATCTCCATCATGTCACCTCATTTTACTTGCTTATATTCAGTGCCTGCTGCGCCATGCTCTTGGCAGCATTAATCGTTGTCACATTGGCCTCATAAGCCCTGGAAGCCGTAATCATGTCCACCATCTCGGTGACAATATCAACATTAGGCAGCTCCACATAGCCATCTGCGTTGGCATCAGGGTGCCCCGGATCATACACCAGCTTGCCCTGGGTCTCATCTACGCCGATGCCAAGGGCACGCACACCCTCACCGGCACGGTTCTTCCTGCCCTTGCCCTTCTGCAGCTCCCCTGCCAAAAGGCCTGCAAAGCCGCTTTCCTGAGCCTCCCGGGGCTGGAAAATAACATACCTGCGCTTGAAGGGACCCCCCTCCACAGTGCGGGTAGAATTCACATTTGCTATATTGTTGGATATAACATCCATTCTCAGACGTTCCGCTGTCAGGCCGGAGGCCGCAGC
>JAEDOE010000090.1 GCA_016302095.1 Anaerovibrio sp.
ATTAGCCGTGCAGCAGCACATCCAGCAGCGTGCAGATAAAAATCGCCACCGACACGATGCCATTGTGCACATAATAACGGCGTGTAAAGGCCCGAAAGCCCCTTACATCAATAATCTTGTGCTGGTAGTACAGAGTCCCCCCTGCAATGCCCACACCTATATAATACAAATATCCCAGCCCGAAAAGCTGTCCCAGATAAAAGAACACCGCCAGGGTAACCACATGGGTAAGCTTCGCCAGAAGCAGGGCTTTCTTCGCCCCCAGAAGGGTAGCCATGGAGTGCAGCCCGTGCTCCTTGTCAAACTCCTCATCCTGGGCGCCATACACCACATCAAAGCCGCCAATCCACAGCACCACTGCCAAAAACAGCACCACCATGGGGTACTCCACCTCGCCGGTCACAGCCACCCAGGCACCGGCAGGAGCCATAGCCACTGCCACGCCGCAGATATAGTGGCAAAGGCAGGTGAGCCGCTTCATATAAGGGTAAACAATGAAGGGCAGAGCCGCCACCGGCAAAAGCTTTATGCAGACAGGATTCAGCTGCAATACAGAGAAAATCAGCACAGCAAAGCAGATTGCCAGCAGAAGATAAACATCCCTGTGGGTTATCAGCCCTGCCACCATAGGCCTTTCATTAAACCTCGGCTGGTCCTTGTCATACTTCAAATCAATCATGTTGTCCAGTGCCAGCGCCGCACTGCGTGCCGCCACAATAGTCGTAGTCACCCACAGCACCATCTGCCAGTCAGTTGCCAGCCCGTGCGCCTTGTTTGCCAGCAGCACCGCCATGTAGGCAAAGGGCAGGGAAAACACAATCTGGTAAAAGGCGATATTGCTGAGATGGGCATCTATTTTCTGCCAAAATGTCATATTATTCACGTCAATCTTTTCAAATACCTCGTCATCATCACGGTTCAATCTAGTCAAGGCCCAGCGCCTCCCATTTCCTGTCCACCATGGCCTTGACAGACTCATCCATCACAATCTCGTCAGGCCACTCCCGGGTGTGCCCTTCCTCCGGCCAGGTCTTGGTGGCATCGATGCCCACCTTGGTACCCCACTTGGCCATCGGAGATGAGTGATCCAGCACGTCAAGAGGCCCCTCCATCATCACCAGGTCACGCTTGGCATCGATGTTGTTGAACACACGCCACCAGACTTCCTTCTCATTCTGCACATCCACATGGGCATCCACCACGATAATCATCTTGATGAACATCATCTGCCCCATGCCCCACAGGGCATTCATAACCTTCTTTGCCTGCATCGGATAGGTCTTCTTTATGGAAACGAAAATGCAGTCGTGGAACACGCCCTCCAAAGGCATGTTGATATCCACAACCTCCGGGATTGCCTGCTGCAACAGCGGCAGGAACAGCCTTTCCGTGGCCTTGGCCAGGAAGCAGTCCTCCATAGGCGGCTTGCCTACGATAGTAGCCGCATAAATCGGGTTCTTTCTGTGGGTAATGCAGGTAATGTGGAAAACAGGATAGTAATCCGCCAGGGAATAGTAGCCGGTATGGTCACCAAACGGCCCCTCCCAGCGGCGTTCATCCACATCCACATAGCCCTCCAGGATAATCTCTGCATCGGCAGGCACCTCTACATCCACGGTCTTGCACTTGACCATCTCCACGGACTTGTGGCGCAAAAAGCCTGCAAACACCATCTCATCAATATCCCTCGGCAATGGAGCCGTAGCCGCATAGGTTACTACCGGGTCCGTACCGATAGCCACCGCCACCTCCATGCGCTGTCCCCCCAATGCCTTGGTATCCCGGCAGTTATCCGCGCCATTCTTGTGGATATGCCAGTGCATGCCGGTGGTCCGGCTGTCATACTTCTGCAGGCGGTACATACCTACGTTGCGCTTGCCGGTCTTCGGATTCCTGGTGAAAACCAGCGGCAGGGTAATGAACCTGCCTCCGTCCTGAGGCCAGCACTTCAAAATCGGGAACTTGTCCAGGGAAGGATTGTCCGTAATCACAACCTCCTGGCAAGGCGCCTTCTTTACATACTTAGGAAAGTTGATGGCCTTCTTTGCCATAGGAATAATGGACAGCAAATCTGTCTTGTGGGCCAGGGAAATATACGGCAGCTTCAAAATCTCCCGCATCTCGTCAGCCACATCATCCAGCTTCTCCACACCGAAGGCAATAGCCATGCGCTCCATGCTGCCAAAGGCATTCATCAGCACAGGCATATCATAGCCCCTGACATTCTCAAACAGCAGGGCGACATTCTTATTTCCTTCCATCTTGGAAACCCTGTCCGTAATCTCCGTAATCTCCAGCTCGCAATCCACCTCTGCCTGAATGCGCTTCAACAGACCGCGACGCTCCAGCTCTGCAATGTATTCCCGTAAATCTCTAAACGCCATCTATTTTCTTTCCCCCTATTACTAAAAATAAAACAGCACACATATTTATTATAGCTTTAATACGGAAAAAACTCAATAACTCAGCAAACAAAAATAGCCCTTCCATAAAACTGAAAGGACTATCATCGTTGATAGAAGCATATACAGCTATAAACACATGCAAAGGGGCTTAGAATTTGCGTCCGCCCACAAAGCTGACAATCATGCGGTAAGACTCCCTGATTTCCTCCGGCATTTCCTCCGGCAGGGCAGCCACTGCCCCCTCAAGGAATTCCTCCACCTTTTTCCTGGTAAACTCGATGCCGTCACTGGCACGGACAATCTCCAATGCCCTCTGCACCATCTCCGGCGTCATGTTCCTGTCCGTCACAATCTGACGGAGCTCATCCCTGTCAGGGCTAATCTCCAGAGCACGGATGGCAGGCAGGGTGACAATGCCCTGCAAAATATCATTCCCGGCAGGCTTGCCCAAAGTCTTTGCATCACTGGTCAGGTCCAGCAGGTCATCCGTCAGCTGGAACGCCATGCCTACATTGTAGCCAAAATCGTACAGTGCCTGGATATAGCCCTCAGGCAGCTTTGCCACATCGCCCCCCAGCTGGCAGGCAATGGCGATAAAATTGGCAGTCTTCTTGGCAATCCGCTCAAAATACTCGTCCACATCACAGGAAGCGTGATAGATTTCCTTGTTCTGAATCAGCTCCCCGGAGCTGAGGTCGCAAATCAGCCGGGCCAGCTGCCTGTCCACCCGCTTGCTGTAATTGCTCTCTGCCACCAGGGCAAATGCCTTGGCAAAAAGATAATCACCGGCAAGGATGGAAATCTGGTTGCCCCACTTGGCATTGGCAGTAGCAGAGCCCCGGCGGGTAGCCGCGCTATCAATCACATCATCGTGCACCAAAGATGCCATATGCATCATCTCCAGCGCCACCCCCAGAGGCATGGCCTCCTGCAAAGAAAACCTCTCACCGCAGCGGGCAGCCAGAAAATAAATTGCCGGCCTCAGCCTCTTGCCCCCGGACTTCACCAGATGGGTGCCAATCTCCGTTATAACCTTCTCCGGCGCGCTGACAGCCTCCTGCAAGGCAACTTCCAGCTCAGCCAAATCATTTTTAATCAAATCAAACATCTTGTTTGCCAACACATATCACCTGCAAATATAAATCCTCGCGTTTTTCAAACACGACACAACAATTTTACTACATATTGCCTAATTTCGCAAATTATTCTTAAAATACTTCGTTTTGCGTTTTTCAGACACATATTGTCCCTTTGACGCCGGATATATTTCTCATCAGTTGCTAAAAAAAGAATATGTGAAAATATTCCCAAAAATCCTAGTCAAATTTCCCGGAAATGTGTTAAACTATAGGAGAAAAAATATTGTATAAACAAATATTGTATAAATAACTCATAAGGGGATAGGATTATGTTGCAAAGTATTTTTTCAAGTCTCAATCTCACCAAGAAGCTGACTATCAGCTTTTTGCTGCTGGCGTTCATTCCTGTGGCAATAGTGACCGCCATTTCCATGAACACCATGTATGATGAGCGGCTGGAGCAGATTGACCAGCACAACATCTACCTGGCCAGGCTGAAGGCCGGTGACATGGCTGAGACCTTCATGAGCCAGGCTCACTTCATGGAAGCCCTCAGTGAAACCGAGGCAGTCCGCAGCATGGACAAAAACCGCATGGAGCATATCCTGCAAGTAGCCAAGAAGGACTCTCCTACAGTATCCAGCCTTTTCATCTGCGATACCAACGGCCAGCAGATTGCCAGGGATTCCGGCAACTATGTAAACGTGGCTGACCGGGACTACATCAAGGCAGTGCTGCAGCAGGGCAAGCCGTATGCTTTCAGCGATGCCACCATTTCCAAGGCAACCAACAAGGTGATGATTATTGCCGCCGTGCCGATTAAGGATGAGCAGGGAACCATCATCGGCGCCATGGCATCCACCTTCAACATGGATACCCTGCAAACACTTTTGAACGAAAACACCAATATACTCAATGACCGCAAGGAAGTCATTTACCTGACCGACTCCAAGGGCAACGTGATGATTCACCCGGAGCAGAAATTCGTTGAAACCATCACCAACTGGAATACTATGGCACCTGTCAAATCCGCTGCCGACGGCAAATCTATCGCCATGGAGTACATAAACGCAGATGGCACAGACTGCCTGGCTGCTTCCGCCCCTGTAGGCAGCATGGGCTGGGGACTGGTGGTAGAAAATAACCGCAGCGAGGTCATGGATGTCCTCTACTCCGCCATTATGCAGGTAGCAGCAGTGGTGCTCATCCTGCTCCTGGGCGTATTTTTCTTTGCCAGGGTGCTTGCCGGTACCTTTGTCCGTCCGATGAAGGAGCTGGAGAGAAAGACCGGCATGATGGCAGACGGTGACCTGACCGTCCATCTCGATGTACATTCCAACGATGAAATCGGCCATGCTGCCCTTGCCTTCAACAAGATGGCAAAGCAGATGAACGATGTCATGGGCAAGATTGCCGTTGCCGCCCAGCAGGTGGCCAGCGGCTCCAAGAACATCTCAGACTCCGGCAATATGCTGGCCAAGGGTGCTTCCACTCAGGCTTCCTCCGTGGAGGAGCTGTCCGCCTCCATTGCCGAAATCACCGCCCAGACCACCGGCAATGCCCAAAATGCCACCCATGCCAACGAGCTTACTAAGGAAGCCAATACCAAGGCACAGGCAGGCAACAAACGCATGGAGGAAATGCTGCAGGCTATGTCCGACATCAACGAATCTTCCGCCAACATTGCCAAGATTATCAAGGTCATTGACGAGATTGCCTTCCAGACCAATATCCTGGCCCTCAATGCTGCAGTAGAAGCCGCCAGGGCCGGCCAGCATGGCAAAGGCTTTGCCGTGGTAGCCGAGGAAGTGCGCAACCTGGCTGCCCGCTCTGCCAAGGCTGCCAAGGAGACCACCGACATCATCGAAAAGTCCATCGATACCGTCAATGCCGGTACGGATCTGGCCCGGGGCACTGCCGAAGCCCTCAGGAGCATTCAGGAAAGCATCGACCAGATCACAGGCCTGGTAGGCGGTATCGCCGATGCTTCCCAGAAGCAGAGCTCTGCCCTGCAGATGCTCAATCAGGGCGTCCTGCAGGTTTCCAATGTGGTGCAGACCAACTCCTCCACTGCCGAGGAATCCGCCGCCGCTTCCGTGGAGCTCAGTGCCCAGGCAGACCTTCTGCAGGAAGCTGTCCGCAGATTCAAAATCTGACAGCTGTAGATTGATTGCTATAAAATGATTTCTGCAATTTCTGCAAAATGAATTCTGCAAAAATCCCGAACATTCTGCCATTGACTGTTCGGGATTTTTCTTATATGATGTGTATTAT
>JAEDOE010000091.1 GCA_016302095.1 Anaerovibrio sp.
CAGGGGCAAGCCGTCGGGAAATATTGGAGGCATTGTCCGAGGTGCCGGGGGTATATGTGCCATCCATTCACAGGCTGGAAAAGGGCGAAAGGCAGGTTGTGCGTCAATGGCAGCACAATCTGGATGCTTTTCCAGGAGAGACGGTTATCTATACGGAGGATACGGAGTTTAACCTTCATCTGGTGGAAATCGCCAGAGGTTGCGGACGGCACTGCCGCTTCTGCATGGCAGGGTATTGCTTCCGCAAGCCCCGCAACCGCTCCCTGGCAGCCATTGAAAAAATGCTGGCAGGAGCAAAGGCATCAGGCCGCAGGGTGGGGCTGATGGGGGCGGCGATTTCCGACTACCCGGAGATTGACAAGCTGTGCCGGGAAATTCTGGGAGACGGACTCAGCATGTCGGTGGCCTCCTTCCGGGCTGACTCCGTTACCCAGGAGCTGGTGGACTCCCTGGCGGCCAGCGGCCTTAGAACCCTGACGATGGCACCGGAGGCAGGCAGCAGCCGGATGCGTGCCGTGGTGAACAAGGGCATTGAGGAAAAGCATCTCCTGAATGCCATGGATATGGGCATCAGGGCAGGCATCAGGAATTTCCGGCTGTACATCATGATCGGGCTGCCGGGAGAAGGCCCGGAGGACATTCAGGCAATTGTCGATATGGCGTGCCGGTTAAAGGACTTTATGGAAAAGCACGGGGCGATGGGACGGCTGACTCTCAGCATTAATCCTTTTATTCCCAAGCCCTTTACTCCTTTTCAGTGGGAGCCTATGGCACCATTAAAATACATTCAGGGAGCCTTGAAGACGATAACAGGTGCCCTCAGGAAGCGGCACAATATCGAGGTGATTGCTGAATCTCCCCGGGATGCCTATGTACAGGCATTTCTGGCCAGGGGCAATCGTCAGGCAGGGGAGGTCCTGTGGGCAGCCTATCAGGCCGGGGGAAGCAAGGCCATGAAGTCTGTGCTAAAGGAGCAGGGCAGCAGTCTGGAGGAGTGGGTATCTGTAGCCAGGCCGCTGGACGAGGTACTTCCTTGGGATGTGCTGGATATGGGCTTTACCAAAGAGTATCTCATCAAGGAAAGGCAGGAGGCATATAAGGCGGAGCCGTCTCGCACTATCAGGTGCTTTGATGGCTGTCATCGCTGTGGTGTCTGCAAATAGGATATGGCATGGCATTTTCTGCCACTAGGAGTGTGAATATTTGGAATGAGCTTTGCTTTATACAATACAGAACTGAATAATTTGTGGCTGGGCAAATTTGATATATTCCCCAGTGATTTGTTCGTGCATGGTATTTCTACCCGGCACGGCGGTGTCAGCCAGGGTGCTTATGACAGCCTGAATCTGGGGCTTCATGTGGAGGATGAGAAGGAGGCCGTGCTGGAAAACAGGCGGCGCTTCTGCCGGATGGCTGGCGCGGTGCCGGAGCGCACTGCTACCTGTCAGCAGGTACATGGCGACAGGGTGATGCGGATTACAGCCGGTGAGGCAGGGGCAGGCTTTGCTGATTATGGCGGTGCCATTCCTGATACAGATGCCCTGATTACCAATGAGCCGGGGGTGCCGCTGATGCTGTTTTTTGCAGACTGCACGCCTATCCTGCTGGCAGATCCTGTGAAGAAGGCCGTAGGGCTTGCCCACGGCGGCTGGAAGGGCACGGTAAAATCCATTGCGGCCAAGACAGTGGCAGCCATGGTGCGGGAATTTGGCAGTAATCCTGCCGATATGCTGGCAGCCATTGGCCCCTCGATTGGCAGCTGCTGCTATCAGGTGGGGGAAAGCGTTGCCAGCCAGTTCCGGGAAGCCTTTCCTGAGTTTGCCGCAGAAATCCTTGAACGGCGGCCGGATGGCAGTACATACCTTGATTTGCAGCTCTGCAATACAAGGCAGCTGGAAAATGCCGGGCTCAAAAGGGAAAATATTGCCAATGCCTGCACCTGCACGGCATGTAATAACAGGCAATTTTTTTCCTATCGGGCAGATAATGGCAAAACAGGTCGCATAGCGGCGATTATTGGTGTAAAATAGAGATGGATTATCTTGTGTCGCAATTAAAAAGCTCAGGCTGATGGCACAGTTGTTATAAGCTGATAATAGATTTAAGGGGTGATTTGATGATTGCGGAAAGACTGCAGGAGGTAATAAGCAATATCGAGGCAAGCAAGGCAAAGCGCGATGCGGCCTTTGACCATGATGTCCTTTTGGTGGCAGTTACCAAAAATCATGATATATATGCCATGCGGGAGGCCATTGATGCCGGTGTAACCGATATTGGCGAGAACAGGATTCAGGAAGCAAAGGAAAAGTTTGAGACACTTGATCGGCAGGTGACCTGGCATCTTATCGGTCATTTGCAGACCAACAAGGTCAAGCAGGCTGTAAAGATGTTTGATTTAATTCATTCCGTGGATACCCTGCATCTGGCAGAGGCCATCGACAAGGCTGCTGCCGGTATTGGCAAGGTGCAGAAGGTACTGGTGCAGGTGAATCTGGCGCAGGAGGATTCCAAGTCAGGCATCTATGAGGATGAGCTGATGGATTTGCTGCACAGGGTGGATGAAATGAACAACCTGCAGCTCATGGGGCTGATGTGCATTGCACCGAATTATGAGGATGTGGAGGAGTGCCGTCCTTTATTTGCCAAAATGAGAAAAATTTTTGACAAGGTGAAGGAAATCAGCTGGCAGACGGCGAATATAAAGTATTTGTCGATGGGTATGACACATGACTACACAATTGCTGTAGAAGAAGGGGCGAACGTGGTACGCGTGGGTACCGGTATTTTTGGGCCTCGTCAGTATTGATTAGATTTTAGAGCAGGGAGGAAAAACCCATGGGTATTGATAAATTTTTTGAGAAGCTCGGCATGTCAAAGTCAGAGCCGGATGAGGCTGAGGAAAATATTGAAGCACCACCGGCAGATCCGAAGAAGCAGGAGATGCCGGAGGCGCCTTCCGGCAAGACAGCTACTATCAGGCAGGGGGCGCCGGAAACAGGCAGGGGCAGCAATGTAGTGAATATCAGCGGTGTCAATTCCCTGCCCCGTGAGAATAGCGGCAGCTCCCTGCATATAGCTCATGGCAGCTCTGCGCCTAGCATGAAGGTGGTTGTGATTCAGCCCCGCTCACTGGATGATTCACAGCAGATTGCCAACTGCCTGAAGGAAAAGCGTCCGGTAGTGATTAATTTTGAGGGCGTGGATGACCAGCTGTACCGCCGTATTCTGGATTTTGTCAGCGGCACTACCTATGCACTGGATGGCAATGTAAATTCCATCAGTACCAGAGTATGGCTGTTTTCACCGAAGAATGTCAACGTGTCTGTCAGCAAGCAGACCAATCAGGGATTTACCGATATGCCGTGGGAGAAGAAATAAATGGAAAAGAAAATTGGCTTTATTGGCGGCGGTGCTATGGCAGAGGCAATTCTGTCAGGTGCTGTCAGCAAGCAGGCTGCAGCCGCTGAAAATATTTTTGTCTCAGACCACAAGGAGGAACGCTGCCGCTTTTTGCAGGATAGCTACGGTGTGCATGCTTCCGTAGGGGCGGAGAGCTTCCTGCCTGAGGTGGATATTCTGGTGCTTGCCATCAAGCCTCAGGTGGCAGCCAAGGCTATGGCGGAGGTGCAGGGCAGGCTGAAAAAGGATGCTGTGCTGGTGTCCATCGTGGCAGGTCTTACCATTGACAGTATGCGGGAATTTTTCCCGGAGCAGAGGATTATCCGCGTCATGCCAAATACCCCTCTCTCTGTGGGAGAGGGCATGTCTGCTTATGCACTCAGCAGCAATACCTGTGCTGATGATGCAGAGGCTGTGCGGGTTATCCTGTCCGCCTGCGGCAAGGCGGTGGAGGTCAAGGAGTACATGCTGGATGCCGTTACGGGGCTTTCCGGCAGTGGTCCTGCCTATGGCTTTTTGATGATTGATGCCCTGTCGGACGGTGGCGTGGCAGCAGGTCTGCCGAGGGCTACGGCTACCCTGCTGGCAGCCCAGACACTTTATGGTGCGGCAAAGATGGTGCCGGAATCCGGCAAGCATCCTGATGTGCTGCGGGACCAGGTAACAAGCCCTGCCGGTACGACCATTGCCGGTGTCCGTGTCATGGAGCAGCAGGGAGTGCGGGGCGCGTTGATTGATGCAGTGCTGGCTGCTTCGGAGCGTTCAGCGGAGCTGGGCAGGAAATAGTGTTTTATAGGAAAGAATTGATTTATGGCAGGTTCAGAACAAAAAGAGAAAATTATCAGATATTATAGAGGCACTGAGGGTGAGGAAACTGCAATCAAGCTGGTGGATATGGCAGAGCAGGTACAGAGAAGCCAAAAGTTCCGGCTCAGTGGCTTTTTGGACCCTTATGGTCAGGAGATAGCGGAGACGATTGCCGCCAATTATCCGGGACTGAGGCTGGATTTGTCCGGTGGCTATGGGGGAGCAGAGCGCCAGCGTGCCCTGCTGGTTGACAGGGACTTTGGCGGTTCTCCGTCCTTTGAGCTGGCGTATGTCAGGGCAAGCTGGAACGGGCAGTTTGAGCATATCGGGCATCGTGATGTGCTGGGGGCACTGATGTCCCTGGGAATTGAGCGGGACCGCCTTGGTGACATTATCATGGGTACGGCTCAGGCAGGCATTGTGACGGACAGCAGGATGGCTGACTATCTGCTGGAAAATCTCAGCCAGATAGGACATAGCGGTGTTACCTGCCAGCTTTCAGATTTGTCCCTTATTCCTGCAAAAGAGGAAAAGTATAAGGAATTGCGTGCCACAGTGGCTTCCCTGCGTGTGGATTCCATTGCAGCAGCAGGCTACGGTGTTTCCAGAAGCAAGGCAGCCAGTGATATTGCGGCGGACAAGCTGAAGCTGAACTGGCAGCCTGTCAAGGGGGCATCCCAGAATGTCAAGGAAGGGGATGTGCTTTCCCTGCGGGGCCGTGGAAGGCTGGAGGTAGCCGAGGTCAGGGGGCAGACCAAGAAGGGGCGCATTGGTGTACTCTTGAAACGATATTATTGATTGTAGGGAGGCAGTATTATGCTGACACCGGTAGATATTCACAACAAGGAATTTTCCCGCAGCTTTCGCGGTTTCAATCAGGAGGAGGTAGACGATTTTCTCGACCAGGTTGTTAATGATTATGAAATGCTTTATCGTGACAACCATCAGATGAAGAAGGAAATCGAGCTGTGCAACAAGCAGCTGGACCAGTATCATCAGCTGGAAAAGAATTTGCAGGATACACTGCTGGTAGCTCAGCGCACTGCTGACGAGGTAGTAAATACCGCCAATGTCCGTGGTGAGGAAGTGCGGCAGGCAGCCAGGCAGGCCGGGGAAAATCTCAAGCGCGAGGCGGAGCTGTACGCAGAAAAGCTGAAGCAGGACACCGAGCGGGAGTGCAAGCGCAAGATTGAGGCTGCTGCCCTTCAGGTACGGGCGGCTGTGGCGGAATATGAGCGTATTGTCAGGGAAAGGCGTCAGTTTGTGGCAAAGATGCGCAATCTGCTGCAGACAGAGCTGGGGCTTCTGGAGGAAGCCTATGATATTCTGCCGGACAGGGTTCCTGGTGGTACAGGCAAGGCAGCTGCCGTCAAGGCTGCGGCTCAGGCAAAGGCAAATGCAAAGGAGGCAGCCGGTGCGGCAGTCAGCGGTACTACGGCTTCGGTAGCTGCTGAGAGTGGTGAGCAGAAGCAGGTAGCCAAGGGTGGTCATGCCGATGTTGAGCAGAAGCAGGCGGCCGAGGGTGGTCATGCCGGTGCTGAGCAGAAGCAGG
>JAEDOE010000092.1 GCA_016302095.1 Anaerovibrio sp.
CCGATGCCCATGATGCCTACGGGCAGGGCGGAGAGGATGGTCTTTTTCAGGAATTTGTTTTTGGTCTTGAAATACACGGCAAGGCAGGCGCCTATCTGACCGCAGCCAGCCATGGCAAGGATAGGCAGCAGCAGGGTGACGCCGTACTCCTGAATAAGCTGCACATGGATAGGTGTCATGGCCTGATGGATGCCCAGCATGACGATAGGCAGCCAGAGCCCTCCCAGGATAAAGCCGGTCAGGGCACCTCCCTCATGGATGGCAATAGTTACGCCGTCACCGATGGCGGTGGCGATGATGCCTCCAACAGGTTGCAGGATAAAGAGGGCGGCAAAGCCTGCAATCAGGATGGTCAAAAGGGGCGTCAGGAGCAAATCCAGCATGGTGGGAATGATTTTCCTGAGGCGCAGCTCCAGCCAGGCGCCGAAGGCTGTCACCAGCAGCACGGCAATAATGCCGCCCCTGCCCGGCAGCAGCTGCTCATTGCCCAGCATGATGTCCTTGAGAGCCGGATGGGTGATGACTGCTGCCAGTATGCCACCCAGAATGGGGGAGCC
Organism: Anaerovibrio sp.; assembly: GCA_016302095.1. GTDB lineage: Bacteria > Bacillota > Negativicutes > Selenomonadales > Selenomonadaceae > Anaerovibrio. Next base: position 558 of record JAEDOE010000092.1, read on the forward strand.
GCCGAATTCCTTGGCGGCATTGAAGCCCACGAACAGGTTCATGCCGTAGAAGATGGCATTGCCCATGATGGCAAGCATTTTTATCCATGCCATATCAGCAAGGGAGGGCTCGGATTTCAGCAGCAGGTTTAAAAGTCCTGTAATCAGGCCGCAGGCAATGAAGCCCGGAATGAGGGGGATGAAGATGCCGGAGATTTTTTTCAGCAGCAGCTTGAAAGGGGTGGCATTTTTGGCCTTTATCTCTGCGTGAAGCTTTTTGCCATCGCCAATGCCGTATCCGGGGGTAATATCCTGTCCCTGTTTTTGGCTGCCTTGCCCGGACGGTGCTGGCTGTGCTTTTTCTTTTGCCTGTGCCCGTGCTGCCTGCAGTAGCTGCTGGAAGGCAGCCGCTGTCTGCTCGGCTGCCCCCGGGCCCAGGATAACCTGCAGTTCCGTGTCTGCCTGATTGACGCCGATAACGCCCTCAAGGGCTTTTAGTTGTGCCACTGCTTCCGGCGCAGCCTGTGCCAGCTGCAGCCTGAGCCTGGTCATGCAGTTGGCGGCATGGAGAATGTTTTCCTCCGGGCCTGTTATGTCAAAAATTTTCTTTGCCAGTGATTTGTAATCCATAGATAAATTGCTCCTTAATCTTGCTTTAAATCAGCCAGTGCCCTGGCTACATAGCCATCTGCCGCTGCCAGCTTCTGCCGGGCGGACTCTGCATCCAGCCCTGAGAGCAGGGTGAAGATGGCAAGCTTGGCATGTCCGCCGGTGCTGCCGAGGGCTGCTGCTGCCTCCTGCCTGTCACAACCGGTAGCTTCCATGACAATCCGCAGGGAACGTTCTGCCAGCTTTTGGTTGGTGGCTTTCAGGTCGACCATCAGGTTGCCATAGACCTTGCCCAGCTTGATCATGGTGCCGGTGGACAGCATGTTCAGCACCAGCTTCTGGGCAGTGCCTGCCTTTAGCCGGGTGGAGCCGGTGATGACCTCAGGTCCCGGCAGGGGGCAGATAGTAAGCTCTGCTTCTTTGGACATGGGCGAGTCCGGGCTGCACACCAGGGCAATGGCGGCTGCTCCCCTGGCACGGGCGTATTTCAGGGCACCGATGCTGTAGGGAGTCCTGCCGGAGGCCGCCAGTGCCACGAGGGCATCCTTTTCATTCAGGCTGGCTGCGGCCAGGTCATCAGCTGCCAGCTGCTCCGAGTCCTCAGCTCCCTCCTGGGCAGTAAACATGGCAGCCTGCCCTCCTGCAATCAGTCCCTGCACCAGCTCCGGGGCAGTGCCGAAGGTGGGAGGGCATTCCGCTGCATCAAGGACACCCAGCCTGCCGGAGGTACCGGCACCTGCATAAAAAAGCCGTCCGCCCCGGCGCAGCCTGTCTGTGATTGTGTCAATGGCGGCAGCAATGGCAGGCAGCTCCCTTGCCACGGCAGGGGCAACCTTTGCGTCCTCCTGGTTGATGAGGGTGGCAAGCTCCAGGGTGCTCATGGTATCAATATGGCGTGTGAGGGGATTTATTTTCTCAGTAGCAAGCTGTTCAAGCTTCAGCATAGCATCATCTCCTTGTATAATAAGTTTGGCAAGCAGGATATCTGATTTGCCTGCTTGTGTCATTTTTAGAAGCTTGTGAAATTTAATAGTTTTTTTGTATTTTTATAGCGTATTGCCTATTAGTTATGATAAAATATATAATGTATAATTGCAAGTTTGACGTGAATGTAAATGAAAAATTTGCAAGCTGCTAATGCTAATCTGCTGTAATGGTGGTAGAAATGATGAAAAATGGATTGATTTCATGGCTGGAAAAAAAGCATATTGCTAATGAGTGTGATCTTGACAAGATTTTGGGACCTATGGCGTTTGTTGTCAGGCAGGACGGACATATCATGTTTAAGGGAGCAAATACCGTTTTTGAAAAACTATTTGGCTGGAAGAATTATCAGTGGAGCCAGGGCATGGATGCCGGGCATTTGCTGACGCGGGAGTCGCTGGAAAAATTCAGTAGCCTTCTGGACAGGTCCAGCCGCAAGGTCTTTGTGGAGTTTACGGAGAATATTAATTTTAAGAATTTGATGGGAATAGTGCTTAAATGCCGTGTGCATGTGTGCTGTATATCTTCTAACCAGAGCAATGTCAGCTATGTGCTGCGTGCCAGCTACAACAAGCAGGCGCAAATAAAGGAAGCACTTTTCACGGAGGCACTGCGCCAGAGCAGGGTGAACTGCTGGTACTGGGATATGAACCAGGGCTCAATCATGTTTTTTAATACGGACTTGCCGGAGCAGCCTTACGAGGGGATTCCTTTCATGAACGAGGAGTGTGCCTCTTTTGAGAACTTTCCCCAGGGCATGGTGGATGTGCTGAATTTTGCCGGGGATTACCGCAATCAATTCATGGATTTTGTCAAAAAGCTTCTGTCCAGGGATCAGTCCGGGGATTTGTCCCTGGAGCTGGCATTGGAGACAGATGATGGCAGGCTGATATGGGTGAGCTTTACGGGGCAGATTGTCCGGGATGCGAAGCATACGCCGGAATACGTCATGGGTACCTGGAAGAATATCACGGACCAGAAGGTGAATGAGCAGCAGCAGCAGCATAACAATTATCTGATGGGGACGTTGGTGAAGGAGTCACTGTATGACATTACGGTGAACCTGAACAAGAATTTTTTTGTGGCAGATAACAGCCTGGAGAAGTGGATGGAGGAAACCAGGGTGTTTTCCCCTTACTATGACCAGGCTATCAGGGAGCTGGTTAATGAGCGTGTCATCAAGGGCGACCGGCAGAAGCTGCTGGATTTTTTTGCGCTGGATACCCTGCGCGGGCTGCCGGAGGATGAAAATTTCTCCATTGAGTATCAGCGGAAGTACAATGGCAAGATGAATTGGTTCAAGGTAACTATCAACACTTTTTGCCTGGATGAGTTTTCTGACAAGTGGATGTATGCCCTTGTCTATGATATTGATGCCAGCAAGCAGCGGGAGCTGGTGCTGGAGCGGATGGCGGCAACAGATGCCCTGACAGGCCTGTACAACCGCAGCCATTCCCTGGAGCTGATGGAGCAGTACATCAGGGAGCATGAGAATATGCCGACAGCTATTATGTACATGGATCTGGATAACTTCAAGAGCGTAAATGATACGCTGGGGCATGCTGCCGGTGACAGCCTGCTGATTTGCGTTGCCAACGCCATGCGCAGCTATTTTGGCAAGGATGCCGTGCTGGGGCGGATAGGCGGTGACGAGTTCATCATGATGTACCTGAATGCCGACAAGAGCTATGTGGGGCAGATGATGAGCGATTTTGTGAATTATGTGGGAGACAAGTGCCGGGCGGAGTGCCCTGATATAGGCGTGACTGCCTCCCTTGGCTATGTGCTGCACCCGGATTTTGGCGATGATGTTGCCGTGCTGGCAGGGCTGGCTGACAAGGCTCTGTATGAGGCGAAGCACCATGGCAAAAATACGGCGGTGGAGTATAAGGAAAAATGAAATAGGGCTTTAGAGAATAAAACACCCCCTTGGGCAGTGTTTGGATGGCACTGTGCAAGGGGGTGTGTTTTGTGTGTTTAAAGATAATTTTTTTCCAGTTCTTGCAAAATATTGAGGGTTTCTGCCTGGGAATATACCAGGCGGCTGTTCTGTATGTATTCCATGAAGCCGTAAAAGGCGTGCAGCAGGCTGGGCTCATTGAGCGTCAGGGAAAATGTGGTGTCGTTTTCCAGCCGCAAATACAGGATGATTCTGGTAGGTGACAGTGCCTCTACATTCAGGGCAACAGGCAGGTTCAGCTTAGCTGTATTTATGATGCGAGGTACCAGAAAACCGGTATCGACAGCACGCAGCATGTTTTTTAATACTCTCCTGCGGCTTTCTACATCCAGCGGTTTATAAAACATATCAGGAATTTCTGTAATTCGTCCTGTATTCAGGAAAAGCTCTAATCCTTCCTGGGTAAAGCAGGAATTGATGATGGTACGCTTTACTACAGCGAAGTGGGTAGCGATGCGCCTAAGCATGTCCTCAGAAAAATACTCCATCTTCAGATGGCTGGCAATAATGTCATCATCAATAAAAGGTGTCAGGCAAGGCTGATAGAGGATGGTATAGATTTGCGGTGCCAGGTCTGCGGCCTTGCCGGACATGATGACCTTTTCAAGATAATTGGAAAATGAGGTGGTAAGGGAATGGCAGATGGGCGATGTGCAGATCATTTTTTTGTGGAAAAATTGCTTCATGAATTTGTTGATTTCCGGGGAGTCAAAAAACAGTGCTTGTCCGGCATCCGCGGAAAAACAGAGGGAGTACTCGCTGGTCAGCAGCATACATGGCAACAGTGACCATTCGTTGAAAAGGCTGTCCACATGGTCATAATAGCAGTGAGCCTCAAATGCTGGACAGGATAGCAAGGTTGGCATCAGCTTTTCCAGGCAACGTAGGTTGTAGCAGTCATCATCGTCATTGGCCTGATCAAAGCAGATGATATTGTCCACCTTGGCTCCTGGTGCAAAGCAGGTCAGGGAGGCAAGAAGCTCATAGAGATACTGATAATCCGGCTGGGCAATCAGATAAACATGGCCATTTGGCTTTTGCAGCTCCATTTCCAGCAGGGTGCGAACCAGCTGATTTATCTGCGGCCGCTCTGTGATAATCTGCGGTATCAATTCCTGCTGGGAAAGTATACTTTGAATATTTTTAGAACTTATTTTCGGGGGGGTGGAATCGATTTTAAAAAGTGACGGTTTTGCACAGTTTAAAAGCAGCTTTTGTACATATTGCAGCTGATGGTAGGCTGACTCGCCACGCAGGCTGATTTCATAAGCAGTCAATAGATCATCTGTATCTGACGGGGAGAGCAGGAGGGTGCGGGCAATGGCAAGCACTATATCCTTGTTGGTCGGAATACGGTCGCCTTTGATCATTTTGTGCACCATGGTGCGCTCTACGCCGGAGGTAACGGATACGGAATAAATTGTCTGTCCGCTTTTTTCAACATAGTATTTTAGTTTTTGGGCAAAACTTGACATACTCATCCATCCTTTTCTAAGTGGAATGTTCTAAGGAAATTATTACATGGTTTGACGGTAAGTGCAATGAATTGTATGAAAAATACATGAAAGTACATGAAAAAACCTTGTCACACTATTTGTCACATATTGAGATGTAGGTTTTTAGGATGTATTATCTAAGATGTATAGGAATTTATGACTAT
>JAEDOE010000093.1 GCA_016302095.1 Anaerovibrio sp.
TAAAGTCCTGATGGGACTATATGGCGTCAACATCCTTGTGCCTATGTCGCAGTATACGGCATATAGCTATATTGAGCCATTTATGAAGCAGGTAGGCGGCATGTCCGACAATATGATTACTACGGCATTGATGATGTTGGGGTTTGCCGGTATGGCTGGCAGCATGCTGTTTGCCAGGCTGTATGAGAGGTGCAGCAGGTATTACCTGGCAGGGACTATTCTGGGGCTGGCGGCATCGCTTATGGCACTGCATCCGCTGTCAGGCAGTGAGTACCTGCTGCTGCCGCTGATAGTTTTGTGGGGCATCTTCATGACGTCCTATGGCATGGCCAGCCAGGCAGAGGTATTGCAAGCTACTACCCTCAGCAGTGCTCCTGTGGCCATGTCTATATACTCAGGTATCTTCAATTTTGGCATTGGCGGCGGCACATGGGCTGGTGGTGTTATCTGTACTGAGCTGTCTATGGCATATATCGGCTATGGCGGTGCGGTATTCGCTTTGCTGGGCTTTTTGGTCAGTCTGTGGCTGAGGGGGCAGGTGGCCGCAAGTCGCAATGAATAAGCTGCTGTCATCATGGGGGATGGCAGGGAATTGGCCTGAAAAAAGTACATTGTATACACAATAAAATCCTACCATAATATTCAATTTTGTGATATTATATCAAGTGGTCAATATGTAAATATTGGCATACATCTATACCATTTAATATATAGTGACTGCTAGGGGCAAGGCAGGTACTGTAGTGAGATAAGAAAGGAAGATATGTAATGAGAATTGGTATTTATGGCTATGGCAATCTGGGACGTGGCGTTGAGGCCGCTGTCCGTCAGAATGATGATATGGAGCTGGTGGCAGTATTTACCCGCAGGAATCCTGCTGATGTGAAGCTGCAGACCGAGGGTGTGAAGGTGTATGCTGCTTCTGAGGCGGCAAGCCATGCAGATGAGATTGATGTGCTGGTGCTGTGCGGTGGTTCCGCCACTGACCTGCCTGAGCAGACCCCTGAGCTGGCAAAGTATTTCAACGTAATTGACAGCTTTGATACCCATGCCCGTATTCCGGAGCATTTTGCTAACGTTGACAAGGCTGCCCAGGAAAGCGGCCATACTGCCCTGATTTCCTGTGGCTGGGACCCGGGCATGTTCTCCCTGAACCGTCTGTATGCCAACGCCGTGCTGCCGCAGGGCAATGATTACACATTCTGGGGCAAGGGCGTCAGCCAGGGCCATTCCGATGCTATCCGCCGTGTCAAGGGCGTCAAGAACGGCAAGCAGTACACCATTCCTGTGGAGGCAGCATTGGAGTCTGTAAGAAACGGCGAGAATCCTGAGCTGACCACCCGTCAGAAGCATACCCGTGAGTGTTTTGTAGTAGCTGAGGAGGGGGCAGACCTGGCTCAGATTGAGAAGGATATCAAGGAGATGCCGAACTACTTCTCCGACTACGATACTACTGTGCACTTCATCAGCGAGGAGGAGCTGCAGGCAAACCACAGCGGTATTCCTCATGGCGGCTTTGTGTTCCGCACCGGCGTTACCGGCTTCAATGGCGAGCACAAGCATGTTATCGAGTACAGCCTGAAGCTGGATTCCAATCCTGAGTTCACTTCTTCCGTAATCCTTGCTTATGCCCGTGCCGTAAATCGTTTGCATCAGGAAGGCGCAAATGGCTGCAAGACCGTATTTGATGTGGCACCAGCGTATCTTTCCCCATTGAGCGGCGAGGAACTGAGAGCCCACATGCTCTGATTTCTTTTTCAAAATATGATATTGGTGATATCACCAGATTGATTTTATGAAAGACAAGTACATCCTGACTGATGCCGGGATGTGCTTGTTATTTTTTTTGCTTGCTTTTGTGTGGTGCGTTTCTGTGCGTGTGATTCTGCTCATATTCTACAGTTATTTTCTGTAGAAAAAGGGGAAAACAGGATAGTGTAAAACTTCAACCACTTTTTCAAGGCTTTTTTATGCCCTTTTTGGATATTTTCACTACCTTTTAGCCATTTTTCAGATATTCCCTGACCTGTAGCTTGCACAAAAAAAGAATTATCACATATCCGGCTGGATTACCTCAAAGTAATCTGCCAGATGTGCGATAATTCTTTTGATTTTATATGAGATTTTATATAGCCTGGCACACTTTTATGCACCGTCATGTACTCTCATTTACTGTCGTGTACTCTCATGTGCCATCATGTGCTTTTAGATAATTTTATATGCTTTTTTAGTCCTCCAAAAGGGCCTTGCCGGTAAACTGGTCTGTAATCAGTACATTGGCATAGCGCCCCTTGAGGGCTGCCCTGATGGCGTTGATTTTTGCCTCGCCGCCGGAAATCATGATGCTGAATTCCTTGTCCCGCAGCTCGCTGAGGGTGATGCCCACGGTGCGGTCATCCAGATCCCTGTTGCAGATGCGTCCTTCCACATCAAAGAACCTTGAGCAGATGTCACCTACGGAGCTTTTCTGGATTTTTTCCTGCTCCTCAATGCCCGTATAGCCAAGGCGGAAGAACAGGGCATTTGGCCTGACCGTCCCTACGCTGAAGATGGCAATGTTGGCATGGCGCCCCAGCTCCAGCACCCGCTTGATGTAGCGGTCCTTGTCCACCAGTTCCTTGGTTTCCTTGGTATCAAAGATAACCGGCAGGGGCAGGTACTGTGCTACCGTGTCAAAGTTGGCGGCAAAGCTTTCCAGTATCTCCCGGGCATAGTTATTCCATTCGGAATGGCTGATACCGCCCTCCAGCTGAACTACCTGTGAGCCCTTTATAGCTTTTGGCACCAGTGCTTGGGACATATTGTACAGCGTGGTTCCCCAGCCGACACCTATGATGTCCCCGTCCTTGATGATGGAGTCCAGGTACCGGGCGGCAGCAATACCGATATATTTCTTGATTTCTTCCTCGTCGTTGATGGTGGAGGATGCGATTTTTACATCCTTAAGATGCAGCTTGTCCTTCAGACGCTGCTCCATATGGCTCATGTCCTCTACCGGATCCACAATCTGGATATTTACATAGCCCTTGTCCTTGGCATATTGCAGGAGCCGTGAAATGGAAGGCCTGGATACGCCTAGCTCCTGAGCAATTTTCTGCTGGCTATAATCAGAACGGTAATACAGCTTGGCTACGTTGATGGCCAGCTTGTCCTTATCGCGATACATGTCTTTTCCCCCTAGGTGATGGTTTACTATTTCAAATTCCACTAGTTATTATGAACATTATTGGAGCAAAAATCAAGGATTTTGCACAAAAAGTTGATGTTTTTGCGAAAAAATTTTCATTTCGGTGTGATGAAATTGAAAAATCGTCAAAAAATAATGTAAATACATTTTATCATAGTCTTGAATTTGTGTAAATATCGTGTTAAATAAATATCAATTAAATTATAATAAGGGAAAAAAAGAGAGGCTGCGAAAAACAAGGTCCAACAGCATCTCTTTATGAATTATTTGGTCATGTTGTCAGTGGATGGATTTCTTCTTGAAGCGTCCGCCTACAATATCGTGTACTGGGTTGATGGTGACGAAGGCGGTTTCGTCCTTTTCCAGGGCAATGTCCTTCAGCTTGCCCACTTCAAGGCGGGTGACAACGCAGTAGAGCACTTTTTTGGCATCACCGGTATAGGCACCCTGCCCGTGGAGAAAGGTGACGCCTCGCCCTAGCCTGTGCATGAGGGCATCGGCAATTTCCTCGTTTTCATCGGATACAATCATGACGGCATAGGATTCGTCCAGTCCTTTTATTACCACGTCAATCATCTTGGAGATGACGAAATACGCTACCAGGGAGTACATGGCCTTGTCCCAGCCGAAGACGAAGCCTGCCGCCCCCAGGATAAAGAGGTTGAAGAACATGACAACCTCGCCTACGGAGAAAGTGGTTTTCTTGTCGATGATGATGGCGACGATTTCCGTGCCGTCCAGGGAGCCGCCGTGGCGGATAATCAGTCCCACGCCGGCGCCGGTGATGATGCCGCCGAAGATGGCTGCCAGGAAGTAATCGCCGGTGATGCTGGGGATGGGCTCAAAGTAAACCGAGAGCACGGAGATGGCTACAATAGATACCACGGTGGAGATGGCAAATGATTTGCCTATCTGCTTGTAGCCCATGTAGAGGAAGGGCAGGTTCAGCAGGATCATGAATACACCGAAGGGGGCATCGGTCAAGTGGCTTGCCATGATGGAAATACCTACCACGCCGCCGTCGATGATGTTGTTGGGCACCAGGAATACCTCCAGCCCCGTGGTATAAATCAGGGAGCCCAAAAGGAGCAGGAAGTATTTTTTTATCCAGTCCTTGGCTTTTTTGCGCTTTCGGAGGATGGGCTTGAAGGTTTTTGCTGTTTCCTGTTTGAGGTCTGTCATAGAATACCACCTTTGTCGTTTTCTTTCCTATTTATTATATAAGAAATAAGCTTTTTTTGTCCAGCCTATGGGAAAAGTATACAATACCCCTGTATAAATGGTATAATATATGTGCAGTTAATATTTTGGCAGGGCAGCTAGGGGAGTCCTGCCGGCAGGCGGCATGTTTCGGAGCGTATTGCCTGCTGCAGTGTTTTAGAAGGGGGACTTATTATGTCAAAGAAATCCGAGGGCTCAGGGCTGGGCAGCCTCGGCAAGTGGATTATCATCGCCACTGTGCTGGGGGCTGTGGTAGGCCTGGTAATGGGCAAGGAAGCTCATGCGCTGGCACCTATAGGTGACCTGTTCATGACGCTTATCAAAATGGTGGTTGTGCCAATGGTGTTCTTTTCACTTGTGGGAGGCGCGGCTTCCCTGGGCAACTCCAAGAGTGCTGGTAAAATCGGTGCGGTAACCTTTATTTATTATGGTCTTACCACGGCTGTAGCGGTAGGGCTGGGGCTGCTTGCCAGTGAGCTGGCAAAGCCGGGCGTGGGTATCAACATGTCGGCTATTTCCGGGGCTGCTATTGATGTGGATATGTCCCAGAGCGGTTCCATTCCGGGGTTCTGGGAGACGGTTATCGGCTTTGTGCCGGTTAATCCTTTTGCGGCCCTGGTGGAGGGCAATATTTTGCAGACTATCGTGTTTGGCCTGTTTGTGGGCTTTGCCCTGTCCATGCTGGAGGATGAGAAAAAGAATTTTATGATGAAGATTTTCAACTACTTTACGGAAATCTTCATCAAGATCATGACCGGCATCATGTATGTGGCTCCTGTGGGTGTATTTGCCTTGATGGCTGACGCTACAGGTACCTTCGGCTATGATGTGCTGGTAAAAATCATGCAGCTGGTAGGCCTGTATGTGGTGGTGCTTGCCATCGTCACCTATGGCATGATTGGCGGCTCCGTGGCTCTTTTCTCCAAGAAAATCGGCTATGTTCAGTTCTTTAAGAGCATGTGGAAATGCCAGGTGTTTGCTTTCTCAACGGCTTCTTCCATGGCAACCCTGCCACTGAATATGAATACCTGCGAGAAGGAATTCGGGCTGAACAAGGGCACGGTTTCCTTTGCCCTGCCGCTGGGCGCCACCATCAACATGAACGGCAATGCGGCGTATTATGCTATGGCGGCATGCTTTATTGCCCAGATGTATGGCATTGAGCTGAGCTTTGGCCAGTATATTGCCATTATCATCACCTCCACTCTGGGTGCTGTAGGTCAGGCTGGTGTGCCGGGGCCTACCCTGCTGGTAGTTGCCGTGCTGGTATCTGCCGGTATTCCGATTGATGCCCTGCCAATCCTCTTTGG
>JAEDOE010000094.1 GCA_016302095.1 Anaerovibrio sp.
CTTCCTTGGTGGTGGCGCAGGTTTCCTCGTCAGCGATGATGTTGCCCCGCTTGTTGGTATCCATGCCCGGTGTCGTGGAAGCCACGATCGGGTTCGGGCCGTTGCCGATAGCCATAATAACGGTGTCCACCGCCAGCTCAAACTCAGAGCCTTCTACTGCCACAGGACGGCGGCGGCCGGAAGCATCAGGCTCACCCAGCTCCATGCGGATGCATCTGAGTCCCTTTACCCAGCCGTTCTCATCCCCCAATATTTCCACAGGGTTGTTCAGCAGCTTGAACTGGATGCCCTCCTCCTTGGCGTGGTGCACTTCCTCGGCACGGGCTGGCAGCTCCGCCTCGGAACGGCGGTAGACGATGTACACATTTTCCGCCCCCAGCCGCAGGGAGGTACGGGCAGCATCCATGGCCACGTTGCCGCCGCCTACTACTGCCACATTCTTGCCAATGGCAATCGGGGTGGCATGGTTCGGGAAGTCATAGGCCTTCATCAGGTTGCAGCGGGTCAGGAACTCATTGGAAGAATATACTCCATTGAGATTTTCTCCCGGAATGTGCATAAAATGCGGCAGTCCGGCACCTGTGCCCACATACACGGCATCAAAGCCCATTTCCCCGAGAAGCTCATCCACGGTGAACAGCCGCCCGGCAATGGCATTTACCTCAATGGTAACCCCCAGCTTCTGGAGATTCTCCACCTCGCGCTTCACGATTTTTTCCTTCGGCAGGCGGAACTCCGGGATGCCGTAGGAAAGTACGCCGCCAGCTACATGCAGCGCCTCAAAAATCGTCACCTTGTAACCAAGCTTTGCCAGGTCACCGGCACAGGACAGCCCGGAAGGGCCGGCACCGATAACAGCCACCTTCTGGGCATCCTCTGCAAACTGGATAGGCTTGATTTCCTCGTTCTTGGCCAGCTGATAGTCAGCCACAAAGCGTTCCAGCCTGCCGATGCCTACCGGTTCACCCTTGATGCCCATGACACAGTGCTTCTCGCACTGGTTTTCCTGAGGGCAGACGCGGCCGCAGACTGCCGGCAGGGAGTTGGACTCCTTGACAATCCTGATGGCCTCGTCGAAGTCACGTTCCTTGATTTTGCCGATAAAGGCAGGGATATTCACCTGCACCGGGCAGCCCTGGCGGCATTTCGGTATCTTGCAGCCCAGGCAGCGGTCAGCCTCTGCCACAGCAGTTTCCTCATCGTAGCCCAGGGCTACCTCCTGAAAATTGCGGGCACGAACCTGAGGGTCCTGCTCCGGCATCTTGTGCTTTGTCATTACTAATGCCATTTTCCTTACCTCCCCAGCCCGATATTGCAGATGTGATCCCTTGCCTGTGCTTCCTGCGGCCGGAACATGCGGCTGCGGGACATAAGGCTGTCAAAGTCCACCAGGTGGCCGTCAAACTCAGGACCGTCCACGCAGGCGAACTTCATCTCATCCCCTACCTGCACCCGGCAACCGCCACACATGCCTGTGCCGTCTACCATGACAGGGTTCAGGGAAACAATGGTCTTTATCCCCAGAGGACGGGTAGCCTCCGCCACGCTGCGCATCATGACGCCGGGGCCGATGGCCGTAACCTGGTCGATTTTCTCTCCCCTGTCCACCAGCTGCTGCAGGGCAGTGGTCACAAAGCCCTTCACCCCATAGGAGCCATCGTCAGTGGCAATCAGCACCTCGTCAGAAATGGCACGCATCCTGTCCTCAAAAATCAGGATATCCTTGGTCTTGGCTCCCAAAATGGAAATCACCTTGTTGCCTGCCTCGTGCATGGCCCTGGCAATAGGATAAACAGGAGCCACGCCAATGCCGCCCCCCACGCAGACAATGGTGCCCATGTTTTCACTAATTTCCGAAGGCTGCCCCAGAGGCCCCACAAAATCAAGAATAGACTCCCCTTCATTCTTGCTTGCCAAAAGCTGAGTGGAGGCTCCTACTACCTGAAAAATCAGGGTAATAGTACCTGCCTCCCGGTCAAAATCAGCAATGGTCAGCGGAATGCGCTCACCTTCCTCGTTGACACGCAGCACGATGAACTGCCCTGCCCTGGCCTTTTTGGCAACCCTCGGTGCCTCAATATCATAATGAAAAATCCCGGGCGAAAGCTCCTGCTTCTTCAAAATCTTGAACATCTTCATACTCTCCTTTTACATAGACGCGGCGGCGGAATTACTCCGGCTGGCTGCCGAGAATCCCCTCCAGATATGCCTGCAAATTCCCCTTAATAGGCATAAGATAGAGATTGTCGCCTGTAGTTTCAATGAAGCCCTTTACCTTTCGGCCAAAGTAAATGCTCCACTCCAGAGTCGGTTCAAAGTCCCTTGGGAAAATCACGTTGTTTTTCAATTCCCAGTAACTTTTGGAACGCTCAGAGGCAATAGGTGTAATACCCCAATACACATTCTGCCCCTGCAGCATGTCAGCATACATTTCCAGCATCCGCATGTCAAAGAACGGCTGGGTGAAAAAGCCCACCGCCCCCGCCTGCAGCTTGCGCTGGATGCGATAAAGCTCCTGGCGCATGCTGCCACGGTACTGGTCAATGCCGGCATACACCTTTACCTCCGGCATTTCCTGATGAAATTTCTGAATCACATCAGTGGTCACAGTAGGATAGAATTTGTGGCTCATATCCTGGGGCGGATCCCCCTCAATGACCAGCACCTCCGTAATGCCGCTCTGCCGAAGCTCCGGCCGCATGGCAAGAGGCTGAGTCAAATCCACATCAATAGCCCTGATATGGGGCATCACTGCCGGATAAAAATCCTGGGCAATTGCCGCCCCCTGCCAGCTGCGGGTTTCAAACCGCAGCAAATCAGGAATATTGATTAAATCCACCCCATGAATATTATCCTTGATCATCTGCAGGTCCTCACGCAGCCCCTTCGGGCTGCGCGGCACCAGCTCAACTGAAATCCTTCCCACTAACACATCACATCCCCTAGTAAAATTTCGTTAGAACAAGCCAGTAATCCTGCCCTGCACATCAATGTCCATATTCTCCGCAGCCGGCTTCTTCGGCAGCCCCGGCATGGTGAGAATATCACCAGTCAGTGCCACAATAAAGCCTGCACCGGCAGAAATCCTGAGCTCCTTCACGGTAATGCGGAAGCCCTCCGGGCGGCCCAGCTTAGTCGGGTCATCCGACAGTGAATACTGGGTCTTTGCCATGCAGACAGGCATCTTGTCAAGGCCCAGGGCCTCAATCTCAGCCAGCTGCTTCTTGGCAGGGCCGGTGAAGTCAACACCGTCCGCACCATAAATCTCCTTTGCCACAGCCTCAATCTTCTCAGGAATGGACTGCTCCACCTCATACATAAAGCGGAAATTGCTTGGCTTCTCCATGGCTTCCATAACCTTGTCAGCCAGCTCCAGGCCGCCTTCGCCGCCCTTTGCCCATACCTCGGACAGAGCCACGGAAGCACCCATAGCCACGCACTTTTCCTCCACGAAGTCCAATTCTTCCCTGGTATCGGTAGGGAAAGCGTTGATAGCCACCACAGCAGGCAAGCCGAACTTCTGCACATTCTCGATGTGCTTGGTCAGGTTTGCCAGGCCCTTCTCCAGCGCAGCCATATCCACCTTGCCCAGCTCGGTCTTTGGCAGTCCGCCATGCATCTTCAGGGCGCGGACAGTAGCCACGATAACCACCGCATCAGGATGAATACCGGCAAAGCGGCACTTGATATCCAGGAACTTCTCAGCCCCCAGGTCAGCACCGAAGCCAGCCTCGGTTACCACCACATCAGCAAACTTCAGGGCAAACTTGGTAGCCATGACGGAGTTGCAGCCGTGGGCGATATTGGCAAACGGGCCGCCATGAATCAGGGCAGGAGTGCCCTCCAGAGTCTGCACCAGGTTCGGCTTGATGGCATCTTTAAAGAGCAATGTCAGGGCACCAGTTACGTTCAGCTCGTCAGCCCGCACGGCACGGCCGTCACGGGTATAAGCCACCACAATCTGCCCCAGGCGCTTCTTCATGTCCTCCAGATCAGAGGACAGGCAGAGAATAGCCATCATCTCGGAGGCAACGGTAATGTCAAAGCCGGTCTCCCGTGGTACGCCGTGAGCCTTGCCTCCCATGCCGATTACCACATGGCGAAGGGCACGGTCATTCAGGTCCAGCACCCGCTTCCATGCTACCCGGCGCACATCAATATCCAGGGCATTGCCCTGCTGGATGTGATTGTCAATTACAGCTGCCAGCAGGTTGTGGGCAGTGGTAATAGCATGGAAATCACCGGTAAAATGCAGGTTGATATCCTCCATCGGCACCACCTGGGCATAGCCGCCGCCTGCGGCACCGCCCTTCAGGCCGAAGCATGGCCCCAGGGATGGCTCACGGAGTGCTACTGCCACCTTTTTGCCCTGCTTGTTCAGGGCATCAGCCAGGCCTACGCTGGTGGTAGTCTTGCCCTCACCGGCAGGCGTAGGATTGATAGCCGTTACCAGAATCAGCTTACCATCCTTGTCATTCTTTACCTTGTTCCAGGCATCCAGGGAAATTTTGGCCTTGTACTTGCCGTACATTTCCAAATCGTCCTCACAAATGTCGAGTTTGGCAGCAATCTCGCGGATATGCTGCATCTGAGCTTCCTGGGCGATTTCAACATCAGTTTTCATAAATACAATTCCCCCTAAATAGACTAAATAGAAATCTTACTTTATAACAGCAGTATGGCTTGCCCCAAAACAATGCCATCTGCCCATTATCAGCATTAGCTTATTATCTGCATCAGCTTATTGCTTTTCCAGCTGCAACCGTGCCGCCTCAACGGTATTCTGCATCAGCATGGCGATGGTCAGCAGGCCTACGCCCCCCGGTACAGGCGTGATGGCACCGGCCACCTCCTTGACGGACTCAAAATCCACATCCCCCACCAGCTTCTTTGGCGCAATGCGGTTGATGCCCACATCAATGACGGCAGCCCCCGGCTTCACCATATCAGCGGTAACAAAATTCGGCCTGCCTACAGCTGCCACCAGAATATCCGCCTGCCTTGTTACCTCAGCAAGATTCCTGGTTCTGGAGTGACAGATGGTCACGGTAGCATTTTTGCCCAAAAGCAGATGAAGCATTGGCTTGCCCACAATGTTGCTCCTGCCGATGACCACCGCATTGGCCCCCTCGACAGGAATATCAGCCAGCTCCAGCATCCTGAGACAGCCGTGAGGCGTACAAGGCACCAGTGCCTTCTGGCCTGTTACCAGCCTGCCCACATTCACCGGATGAAAGCCATCCACATCCTTCAGAGGGTCAATGGCCTCCAGCACCTCGGACTCGTATGGCTGCAAGGCCTTCGGCAACGGCAGCTGCACCAGAATGCCGTGAATCTTCTCATCCTTGTTCAGGCGGTCAATCTCTGCCAGAAGCTCCTCCCTTGTGGTGGTCTCAGGCATCTCAACTCCCTCGGAGTAAAAGCCCAGCTCAGTGCATGCCTTGTGCTTGTTGCGGACATATACCTGAGAAGCAGGGTTCTCGCCTACAATAATAACCGCCAAACCAGGGGTAATCCCATACTTTTCTTTCAGCTCGGCAGCCTTCTGCCCTGCTTCCTCACGAAGCTTCGCAGCGAAAACCTTGCCCTCTAATAATCTTGCAGTCATACAAAAACGCTCCTTTCCACGGAGAAAAATATATTA
>JAEDOE010000095.1 GCA_016302095.1 Anaerovibrio sp.
GGGTGGAATTCGGCATATTGCAGATAGATGAGCTGCAGGAGGTGCTCTGCCGCCAGGGGCTGGACAGGCAGGAGGCACAGCGGCTGGCGGCTGTGGCGGATGGCAGCGCTGCCAGAGCTATGGCTCTCAGGGAGCCGGAGGTTCGGGAGCTGCACCAAAAGGCTTTTCAGCTGGCGGAAAGGGCAGGCAGGCTCCCTGTAGAGGAAATGCTGCAGCTGGCAAAGGATATGTCAGGCTACAGCCGGGAGCAGCTCATCCAGTGGCTGGGCTTTCTCGCCATGCTTTACCGGGATTTGCTGGTGCTGTACAGCGGCGGCGGACTTCCCTTGTACAACCAGCCGGATGTGCAGAAGCTGTCAGCATTGCTGGCAAGATACCCTCAGCACAGCCTGCTGGCGCTTCTCAGGCTGGTGCAGGAGTATCAGAAGCGGCTTCGGAGCAATGTCAATTTGCAGCTCAGCCTGGAGGGCTTTCTTATCAAGCTGGAAGACCTCATGCAGTAATGCAGGGCTTTAAATAAATCATAGAGATATAATGGAGGAATAAATGCAGACAGTAGTTGGGGTCCGCTTCAAGCGGGCCGGCAAGATATATTATTTTAGTCCGGGCAAGCTGGATATTAAGCTGAATGATAATGTTATCGTGGAGACGGCCCGGGGCATTGAGTTTGGCACGGCTGTCATCGGGCCACGGGAGGTGCCGGACAGCGATGTGGTGCTGCCTCTGAAGGAGGTGCAGCGCATTGCCACTGATGCTGACAGGGCAAAGGTGGAGGACAACCTGCGCCGCCGGGATGAGGCCTTCAGCATCTGCGAGGAAAAGATTGCAGCTCATGGGCTGCCGATGAAGCTGGTGGATGTGGAGTACACCTTTGATGTGAACAAAATTATTTTTTATTTTACGGCAGACGGCAGGATTGATTTCCGGGAGCTGGTCAAGGATTTGGCGGCTATTTTCCGCACCCGCATTGAGCTCAGGCAGATCGGTGTCCGGGATGAGGCAAAGCTGATGGGAGGCATTGGCTGCTGCGGCAGGCCTCTTTGCTGCCACAGCTTTCTGGGGGAATTTGAGCCTGTGTCCATCCGCATGGCCAAGGAGCAGAACCTGTCCCTGAACCCTACCAAGATTTCCGGCATCTGCGGCAGGCTCATGTGCTGCCTCAAGTACGAAAATCATTGCTACTGCGGCAACAAGAAGCAGCGCAAGAAGATTAAGCCGCCTGCCCAGGGCAGCAAGGTCATTACGGCAGAGGGGGAGGGCAAGGTAATCAGCCTGAACATGCAGCGCCGCTCCGCTACCATTCTTTTGGATGACCGCAAGACCATCGTGGCATCCTGGGAGGATATTATTGAGAAGGATGGGACGGACATGATCTGATGTCCTGGAAGATATCTATATGGAAAATAGTGAAAAAAATCTCAGGGACTGGTCGGAGATTATAGCTGGCCTGTCCCCGGATGAGCGGCTGGATGACCTCTTGTGCAGCGGCAGGCGCATTATCCAGAATACAAAGGAATTCTGCTTTTCCCTGGATGCGGTGCTGCTGGCCCACTATCCACGCTACAAGAAGCATTGGCGCGTCTTTGACCTAGGCACAGGCACCGGGGTAATGCCCCTGCTGATTGCTGATGAGGTGAAGGAAATCCATGCGCTGGAAATAAATCCTGTTATGGCGGAGCTGGCAAAGCGCAATGCAGAGCTGAACGGGCTGCAGGACAAAATCCATGTATCCGAGGGAGACTATCGGAACATCCGGGAGCTTTATCCGCCGGAGAGCTTTGACTGCGTGATTGCCAATCCCCCCTACCGCCCCCTGAATCAAGGGCAGCTGAACAGCCTGGACGGGGTGGCACGGGCACGGCATGAGGTTACGGCAACTTTGCAGGACGTGGTGAAGGCGGCAAGGTATCTGCTGCGGTTCCGGGGCAGGTTTGCCATGGTGCATCTGCCGGAAAGGCTGGGGGAAATCATTGTTGCCATGGCAGAGAACCAGATTCAGATAAAGAGGCTGCAGCTGGTTCAGCCCAAGCCGGACAAGACTTCCAACCTGATGCTGATAGAGGGTGTGGCAGGCGCTGCCCCGGGGGGCATGAAGGCGGAGCTGCCGCTGATTGTCCACGAGGCAGATGGCAGCTACACACGGGAAATTTTGGACATATACAATATGTAGAAATGTATAGAAGGGCGATGTTATGACAGAAGAAAAAAGGGGCAGGCTTTACCTGTCGGCTACGCCAATCGGCAATCTTGAGGATATGACCTTCAGGGCTGTGCGCCTTTTGGGGGAGGCAGATCTGATTGCTGCAGAGGACACCCGGCACACGAGAAAGCTCCTGTCCCACTATGATATACATACAGCTGCCACCAGCTACCATGAGCATAACAAGCTGGTCAAGGGACCGGAGCTGGTGGAAAAAATGCTGGCAGGGGCAACGGTGGTATGTGTCAGTGATGCAGGCCTGCCCGGCATATCCGACCCCGGAGCCCATCTGGCACAGCTTGCCATTGAGGCAGGGATTGAGGTCAGTCCCCTGCCGGGAGCCAATGCCGCCCTGTCAGCCCTGATTTGTTCAGGACTTGATACTGCTTCATTTACCTTTTATGGCTTTTTGCCGAAGACCGGCAAAAAGCGGCGGGAGCTTTTGGACAGGATTAAGGAAAGCCCGGAAACCCTGATATTTTATGAGGCTCCCCACCATCTCAGGGAAACCCTGGGGCAGCTCTGCGAGGCACTGGGGGATGCCCGTCCGGCGGTGGCTGCCAGGGAGCTTACCAAGCATTATGAGGAATTCAACCGCCGCACACTGGGAGAGCTTTTTGCTTATTATCAGGAGCATGAGCCGCGAGGGGAGTTTGTCCTCGTCGTCAGCGGCTTTGACAGCAGCCGGGAAGCTTCTGCCGAGGCTGCTGCCCCTGCCGATCCTGTTGAGCTGGTAGCAAGGCTTGAGTCTGAGGGTGTTCCCCGTAAGGAAGCCATGCGGCAGGCAGCCAAAACCCTCAACATGAGCCGCAGGGACATATACAATCTATTATTGCAGCAACAAACATAATGACTGGCAGTAATCCATAATTTACGATTTATAGTTGCAGAATAGATATTGTACTGTGGTTCTGGTAGGAAGGGGATATGGTGTGTGCCAGGCGAAAACCTTTGTTGTGCCTCGGTGCTTAGCAATTTGCAAGCCGCAGGCGCAGCAAGAGCTTAGCATCCGCTAGGCACAACTAGGAGCGAGAGCGTGTTTTCGCTGGCACACACCATGTCCCCGGCATGATTTTAATTTCAAATACATCAAATATAATCAAATATATTTTTAGGAGGAAACAGTTTTGAGCAACAAAAGTTTCTATATCACTACGCCAATTTATTATCCAAGTGCCAAGCTGCACATCGGCCATGCCTATTGCACCACCATTGCCGACTCGGTAGCGCGCTTTCATCGGCTGGCAGGGGAGGATGTATTTTTCCTGACCGGCAGCGACGAGCATGGCCAGAAAATCCAGCAGAAGGCAGAGGAACAGGGGATTACGCCAATTGAATATGTAGATCCTATCGTGGCAGGCTTTCAGCAACTGTGGGAAATGCTGAACATCTCCAATGACGATTTTATCCGTACCACGGAAAAACGCCATGAGAAGGTAGTGCAGGAGATTTTCCGCCGCATTTATGACAAGGGGGATATTTACAAGGGAGCTTATACAGGCCTGTACTGCACGCCGTGTGAAAGCTACTGGACCGAGCTGCAGCTGGACGAGAAGGGCTGCTGCCCGGACTGCCACCGTCCTGTTCAGGAAGTATCTGAGGAGGCTTATTTCTTCAAGATCAGCAAGTACGCTGACCGCCTTTTGCAGTACATTGAGGAAAATCCTGATTTTATCCAGCCTGTTTCCCGCCGCAACGAGATGATAAACTTCATCAAGCAGGGCATGGAGGATTTGTGCATTTCCCGTACCTCCTTTGACTGGGGTATTCCTGTGCCAATAGATGAAAAGCATGTTATCTATGTATGGTTTGACGCTCTGTCCAACTACCTGACGCCTATCGGCTATCTGGATGACACTGAAAAATTCAATAAATACTGGCCAGCCAATATTCATCTGGTGGGCAAGGAGATTGTCCGCTTCCATTCCATTATCTGGCCTTGTATTCTGATGGCTCTTGACCTGCCGCTGCCAAAGCAGGTATTTGGCCATGGCTGGCTGGTAGTGGATGGCAGCAAGATGTCCAAGTCCGTGGGCAATGTGGTGGATCCTATCGGGCTGATTGAGGAATTTGGAGCGGATGCCATCCGCTATTTCCTGCTGCGTGAAATCAACCTGGGGCAGGATGGCAATTTCTCCCGGGATGCCCTCATCCAGCGCATCAATGCCGATTTGGCCAATGACCTGGGGAACCTGCTGCACCGCACCCTGAACATGGTAGGCAAGTTCCAGGATGGCATTGTTCTGGCACCTGAGGGGCGTTCTGAGATTGATGAGTCTTTGATTGCTGATGCCATGGCTGCAGTGAAGGCATTTGATGAAGGCATGAGCGATATGAAAATCAGCAATGCCATCAGGGCCGTCTGGGCCTTTATCAGCAGGGCCAATAAGTACATCGATGAAACGGCGCCGTGGGCTTTGGCAAAGGATGCGAAGAAGAAGCAGGAGCTGGCCAATGTTATGTACAATCTGGTGGAAGCCCTGCGCATCATCAGCGGCCTGATTTTGCCGTATATGCCGTCCACTGCCGAAAAGCTGTGGCAGCAGCTGAATTTGCCGGGCAGCCTGTGGGAGCTGCGGCTGGCTGACATGCAGCAGTGGGGCGGTACGCCTGCCGGTATGCATATTGGCGAGGCAAAGCAGCTTTTCCCGCGTATTGAGGTGCGGTGAGCAGATAAGATGAGCAAAATAGAGATTGTGCATGAGTTGGGGGATTTTCTGGCAGCATCGGAAGCTGGTGACTGCACTAATGGGGCCAAAAGGGCTCCCCTGCTGGTGGACACCCATGCCCACATAGATACGGACAGGTTTGATGAGGACAGGGAGGAAATGCTGGCCAGGGCAAAGGCTGCCGGGCTGGTTGCCATCATCAACATGGGGGACTCTATGGAGTCCTCAGACCGTTCCGTAGCATTGGCAAGGCAGTATGATATGGTGTATACGGGAGTAGGCATCCATCCTGAGGAAGCCCGTCCCATGACTCAGGCGGATGATGACCTGCTGGCTGGCTGGGCACAGGAAAAAAAGGTGGTTGCCATCGGTGAAATCGGCTTGGATTACTACTGGGTAAAGGATGAGGAGCAGAGGAAGCTGCAGCGGGAGATTTTCATCCGTCAGCTGGATATAGCTCGCCAGCTGCACCTGCCCGTCTGCGTCCATGACCGGGAGGCTCATGGCGATACCCTGGCAATCCTCAAGAAGGAGGCCAAGGGGCTTCGCGGGGTGATGCATTGCTATTCAGGCAGCCTGGAGATGGCAAGGGAGCTGATGAAGCTGGACTGGTTCATCGGCGTGGATGGCCCCCTGACCTTCAAGAATGCAGCAAAGCTGCCTGAGATTGTGCAGCGGCTGCCCCTGGAGCGGATTCTGGTGGAGACGGATTGCCCGTATATGGCACCGGTGCCCATGCGGGGCAAGCGCAACGAGCCTGCCTATGTATA
>JAEDOE010000096.1 GCA_016302095.1 Anaerovibrio sp.
CACGGCTACCTGGTAACGGGTAATAAAAAGCATTTTCCAGGCAAACCTTATATTGTTGATGCCAGAGAATTTGTTGATATAGTAAAAAGTCTTTGAAATTCATGAGTGACTGTCTGCATTTGAAAAATCCGTGCTGGCAGTCTTTTTTTACAAAAATAATCGAATACAGTAAAATATCTTCTGCCCACTGGACATCCAATAAAAACATGAAAGTTTATTTTTCAATATAGCCAGGAAAGTGCCACGCCTCGCAAATGTGGCACTTCCAGCTCTAGTGCATATCAGCTGCCAGCCATCTACAACTGACTAACAAACTTCTTCAGTGCCTCGCTGTCGCTGTTTGCCATTTTTTCCAGCAGCCTGTTAAAAGCCTCCTGCTCTGCACGGTTGAGCCGCAGGTGGAGCATGGCCTCCCCGATAGTTTTCAGCAACAACTGCAGGGCGTTTATTTTCCCTGCCTCCCGGCTGCTGCATTTCTTGTATTCATCCATCAGGATGTCGAAATCATGAGCTGTGGGCCTTTTATACTCATTGGTGGTTGCCCTGCCAGCTTCCATCACCATGTTGTTCATGGTCTTGAGTGCCGTGTTAAAGTCCTTGTTGTACAGCTTCTGGCTAAGGGCATCCGCCCGCTGGTTAAAGGAGCGCATGGCACTTTCAAAATTCATGACCGCATTGCTGAAGCGGCTCATCTGCTTCATCTGCTCTGACATGCCATTTTCCCCGGCCTGCAACGCCTGCAGCCTTGCCCCGATCCCGGCAATCCCCTCCGTCATGCTGTCTATCTTAGCACTGTATTGGCAAAACACCTCATCCAGCTGCTTTTCCTGCAGGCGCTCCCCCAGCTGCCCCATGTAGCCGTTCAGCCTGCCCAGATATTTATCAATTTCTTCCAGCCCCTTCTGATAGCCCAGAATAGCCTCACAGACCTTTTGCAGCTCATCCCGTCTTTCCTGTGTCATAATCCAAGCACCTTTCCTTTCGGCATATCGCCATCAACCATCCTATAACATTAATCATCCTATAGATTTCAATTCACTTGCTTATTGCACCTGTCCAGGGTAGTGCTGATGGCGGCAGCAGACCTCTGGAAAAAGCCCAGCATCTGCCTGCTCCAGCCGGAAATATATTCCTCCATAAAAGGGTACATCTCCACAGCGTCCGTCAGTGCCTCATAAAAAGCCTTCCTGTTCAGGCTGCCGAACTTGTACTCCCAAGCCTGCTGCGCTGCCAGCAGCCAGTTTTCCTGCTGCCCCTCCCGGCTTACGGCATACCGTTCTGACAGCACATAGGCTGCCAGAAAATCTGCCCCTTCCAGCTCCGGCTGCTTCAGCAGGGTTTCCACGCTGTTCTGCCTGTTGCGCCCCTTGTTGCTCCAGCTCCTGCTGATAGAAGCGTAGCTTTCAATAGCCCCCAGGAAATTCTTTTTCATCTCCCGCGCCTTGCCCTGGCAGTAGGCGATCATATCCGGCTCCTTGCCATCCTTGGCATAAATATTATATGCCAGCTCATACTGCCCGAAATTCAGGGCATGCTCCGCCGTTTCCAGATTGCTTTCCACGATGCTTTCCGTAACGCACTGATACAGATACCCCAGCCAGGTCTGCTGCCCGTCAGGGGCTATATCCAGAAGATTGTCACAGCTCTCTATCAGCCCCAGCTCTGCCGCCATGTTCAGAAAATCATATATTCTGCTGCCATCTGCTGCAGCCTCCTCATAAATAATAATGCAGCGGTTGCCCCGGGTAGCTCCCACATAAAAATATTTCCACGCTAATACCGGGTCAAATCTGGTCTCAGTCAAAAGATTGTATAAAAGCACCGAAGGGTACTCCATCCCCTTGCAGCTAATCACATCCGTGACAGCCGCCGTATCAGCATCCGGAAAATCTGCCTTGCCAACGGAATTATCAAAGGCGAAAATCGTCTGCAGGACGCTGGCATCCAGCTTGCTGCAAAGCTCATCCAGCAGCAGCCGCCTGTTCTCCGCCCCCGGCTTTATCCACACAGGCATCACACCGGCAGGAGTCAGCGGCGGCACCTTGATTTCCGCCATTTCATTCTGCTTCAAGGTCATTATATCGCTCTCCATAAAATACTGGATAATATAATTTTGAAAATCAATAATACTTTTGCTGGAGCGATAATTATAATGCAAAAACCTCGCCTTGCACCCATACAGGTCAATGTCCTTCCCAAGAAAGCGGTCATAGTCGTTGGATGCCGTCCTCATCCAGCCCTCGTTGAAATATGTAGGCTGCACCATCTGGCATCTGTCTGACGCCATCCTTTTCGTCAGGGATTTTTGCAGCAGATGAAAAATAGCCAAAAGCTCCATCTGTGTCAAGTCCTGGCACTCATCCAAAAATACCGCGCTGTACTCCGGCAGCGGCTTGCATCTGCCCCGGCTGCTGTATGTCTCCCTTGCCCTGATCAGCATCCTGGCAATGTCGTTATCGTCCAGCAGCTTGTGCCTGTGCAGATAACGCTGATAATGCTCATAGGTCTTGTAAACCGTATTCACCCACAGCACACTGCCTACGCTGTCCTTTTTTTCCCGGCGCAAAAGCTCGCGATATTGCTCCTCCGGCAGATAATCGCCAATCTCCGCCATGCTTTCGTAGGCAAGCCCCAAAGGAACTGCCCCCTTAATAATGCCATGAATTTCACGCCATGCCGCAAGCAGGGTTGTTTCGTTATTCTGATACTGCCTGCTGACGTCCTTGCCGTGCCAGAACTGGCGCCAGTCCACCTCCTGCTCCCAGAACTGACGAAAAACAGCCAGGCTCTGGCTGCTGTTCAGCAGGCTGCGCTCCGGCACAGCCGGGTAGAAGGCCTTCAGATACCGCCGCAAAAAATCAAAGGTAGTGCTGATTTCTGCCTCTGATTGGATAACCTTGCCATCCTGCCCTTTGCGGAATTCATAATCCAGCGTATAGACTAGATTTTCAGACATGGTGAGATACAGGCAGCTGCAATCCGGCTTTTGCAGCTGGTCATTGAGCCATTTCAGCCCTACCACGGACTTGCCTGCTCCGGCATTGCCGATAACCGAAATATTTTCGGCCCGTTCACCGCTTTCAATAATTGCCTGCTGGTCACTGTCATAAACAAAGTGCCGGGGTGATGCCATGTACTCGCCAAAGCTTTGCCTGCCCTGATTTTTTTCCTGCCAGTTTGCCAGCTGCTGCAAAAAAGCATCCAGCTCATAATACACATATCCGACACTCCTGCCCTTGATTTTCCTGATGTCAACCATCTGCCTGTCGTGGCTGCTGAGCTTCAAGAGCGTCAGGATACCATCCTTGAATACCATGCTCAGGCGATTGCTGCCTACACGCCTTTTCAGTACCTTGCGCCCTTTGCGGCCCCGGACCAGCTTAAAATCGTTACCGGCGGCCTGCCTGCTGCCCTTCAGGATGCGTTCCAGCTTTTTCAGCCTGTCGCCAAAGGTCTTCTGGAACCGCTGCTGCTGGTCAGGAGAAATATTGCGGAAAATATTCTTGTCAAACTGAATACCACGGAACAAACCGGCTGCATTTGCCAGCCTTGCTGTACTTGCTGCACCTGTTGCACTTACCTGGCTCACTTTGCTTGCTTCCCTATCCGTCATATCCTGGTCCTCGTCCCCGTCACATCCAGCCATATCACCGCCATTTTCCCCTGTGGCTGTTGCCTCACCGCCCTCGCAGCCATTTTCAGGCATGGTATCTATTTCCAAAGGCTCCCCATTTAGTGACTTTTCGTCATCCCCGGCAGGTTCATGAGCTGACTCCCCGGCGCGTTCCTCTGCCGTATCTACATATCTGCCCTCATCCGCCTGCCCCTCCTGCCAGAAGGCATCTGCCTCCAGCACTGCCACGCTCCATTTCTCATCCTGCTCGGACTGCTTTTTCAGAATACGGCCAACCAGCTGCACATCATGCTTGTCATGAAACACAGCCACCCTGGCTTCGCCCCGGCAAAGGCAATAAGTCATGGAATATTCCTGGGGCAGGGGCTTGAAATCAATCCCCCGCAAGCATGACAGCAGGGAGGCACGAAAACTATCCTCCTGCTCTTTTCCGGCAGCTGCCATTTCTTTATGGGCAGGCTGATATATGCTGCAGCCCGGCTTTATATCTGCCTGCTGCTGCACAATGCCACTTTGCCCTTCCATATCCTTCTGCCGCTCCGTTTCTCTCTGCTGCCCTATTTCTCTCTGCTGCTCCATATCCCTTTGCCTGCCTGCATTTCTGCCTATGCATTGGAACATGTCGTCCAGCCCTGCCAGGCTGTCCAGGCTGACATGCCTCCTACGCTGCTTTCTGTGCCTGTCAGATGCCAGCTTCGCACGTATCTTTTTTGCATTCAGCAAGGAACTGCTCTTTTTCCCCATACTCCCGCCTCCTCTGCTATGAAAACTGATTATTATTGCTCACAAAATCCATATATACACTATAGCACATCCCCCGGCACATCTCAGTCAAAAAAAATGTGAGCTTGGCAAAAATTCCGGCAAATCCGCCTCAATGCTTTTCTCCACACCTAAAAAAAGTTATAATACTATTCGTCAGCCATCGATATTTTCCCAAAAGTTATAATACTATTCATCAGATAGCAGCATTTTTCAAAAATCACGCGAAAGGAGCTGGCGATTACTCATGTCATACAATAAAGCTGCCAAGGCATTAAATAAATACATAGGGGACTACGATACCCTGCGCCCTTTTCTCCGTTACATTTCCTACGGCTGCCACAACAAGCAGTATTTTCAGAAGCACTACGGCATCAATGCCAGGACCTACGAGGACAATCTCTCCCGCATCCGCTTTTTCCTGCCGGAAAACATGCTTCTCACCCAGAGGCAGAACCGCAAAGAAATCCACACCATCAAAGGGGATTCCTATTACAGTGCCCACAATTTTCTCCATGTCACATATCAGATAAAAAGCTGCCGCCCAGAGGCTGTTTTTTACCTGCTGGCTATCCTGCAAATCGTGGAAAACAGCGATACGCCGCTCAGTGAGCAGGAAATCTATAATTTTCGCCTGATACCTGACGGCAACAAATATCCTGACATGCTGCCACTGCTGGAGGAAGACCTGGGCATCAGCCTCAGTACCTTGAACCGGTATCTGAGCACCCTTTCCGCCCTGGGACTGATAAAATGCAACAGCCATCACTCCCCCAAAAGCTATGGAGCAGCCCCCAATCCCCTGGCGTTGCTTACCCCTGAGGAAATAACCGAGCTGCGCCATGCCATTCACTACTACATGTCCATTGCACCTATGAGCCTGCCCGGCTACCAGCTGGATACGGCACTGCAAATCATGTACTGCCAGCCCCCTGTGTTCAAGCCCCTCTGCCAGTTCAAGCACAACAGGATGGTCCGTACCCTGGATGACTGCGTCATCCACGAAATAATTACTGCCATAGAGAATGAGCAATACCTGACTTTCCGATACGGCAGCAAATCTGTTTCTGCCATACCATACCACATTTACATTGACTTTCTCACCGGCAGGCAGTATCTCTTTGCCCTTGCCAGGCGCACCTCCCGTTCCCATGTATTCAGCCAGCCCCAGACCTACCGCATCGATATGATGTTCAACACAAAACGGG
>JAEDOE010000097.1 GCA_016302095.1 Anaerovibrio sp.
AGGCTGGCAGCGATGGCATCAGCCGTGCTAAAGCCGATGCCCTCAATCTCAGTGGCAAGCCTGTAGGGATTCTGCTCCATGACCTCCACGGAAAATGAGCCGTACCGCTCGTAGATTTTCCCGGCAAAAATCCCCGACACGTTATGCTGCTCCAGCCAGACCATCACCTGCCGCAACTCCGCCTTTTCCTGATAGGAGGCATGGATTTTTTCCGCGGTTTTCTTGCCGATACCCCGCACCTCCCGGAGCCTGTGGGGCTGCTTTTCGATAATCTCCAGGGCCATGCCGCCGAATTTATCCACAATGCGGGCTGCCATTGCCTTGCCCACGCCATCAATGGTGCCGGAAGCCAGAAAGCGCCGGATGCCCTCCACCCCTGTAGGGGCGGAAACCATCATGTGCATGGCATTGAACTGGGTACCGAACCTGGGATGCTCCACCCATCTGCCCTTCAAATCCAGCTGCTGCCCCTGCAAGGGCGCAGCCATCTGCACCGTTACGGTCACGGTGCTTTTCTGCCCCTCCGGCAGCAGCCGGAACACGCAAAAGCTCCCCTCCGGGCTGGCAAATATGATATTGTCCACTACCCCCGTCAGGGCTTCCAGCTCATCCTGCACTTCCATGACCGTCACTATGCCTCCGTCAGCTGCTCCCACTTCTCATACTTTGCCTGTATTTCCTGTTCCTTTGCCGCATAAGCCTCGGCTATCTCCTGGCTCTTGGCAGGATCCGACTGCAAGCTCACATCGTTCATCTCATGCTCCAGCATTTTCAGCTCTGCCTCTGCCATGGCAATCTCCGCCTCCGTCCGCTGGATGAGCTCCGTGCGCTTGGCCTCGCTCATCTTCTGGATAGCCCCCAGCTGCGCCTGCTTTTTGCTTGCTGCCTGGGCTGCCGCCTTTTCCATGGCGGCCTTTTCCGCCTCATCCTGCTGCTGTTTTGCCTTGGCTGCCGCCTTCTTTGCCAGGGCAGCCTCCTGTGCCGCCCTCTCAGCTGCCGCTTCCTCGGCTTCCTTTGCTTCCTCCGCCTTTTTCTCCCGATAATAGCTGTAGTTGCCATCGTACTCGGTCAGGCTGCCGCCATCAATCTCCAGCACGCAGTTTGCCACCTTGTCCAAAAAATAACGGTCATGGGAAACAGTGATATAGGTTCCCGGAAAGGTGGACAGGGCTTCCTCCACCGCTTCCTTCGCCGGAATATCCAGATGGTTGGTAGGCTCGTCCAGCACCAGAAAATTCGCCCCGGTCAGCATCAGCTTCAAAAAGGCCAGCCTGGACTGCTCGCCGCCGGACAGGGCGCCAATCAGCCTGAATACATCATCCCCATGGAAAAGGAACGCCCCCAGATAGCTGCGGCTCTGTTCCTCGGAAAGTCCGTACTCGTACTCCATTTCCTCCAGCAGGGTGCGCTCCATGTGCAGCCCCTCATGCTGCTGGGAAAAGTAGCCGATTTTTACCCTGGAGCCAATCTTTATCCGCCCTTCCGATGCTTCCAGCTCTCCTACCAAAAGCCGCAGGAAGGTGGTCTTGCCGGCACCGTTTGGCCCCACGATTGCCACGCCATCCCCCTTGCGGATCAGTACATTCACATGCTCAAAGAGCTTTTTTTGCGTGTCAGGAAAATGATACGCCACATCCTCCAGCTCTGCCACCCGCTGGGCGCACTCCCCCGGCTCGTTAAAGGCAAAATAATTAAATGCCGCCGTCTCAGCAGGCCTGACAATCCTCTCCAGCCGGTTCAGCTGGCTCTGACGCCCCCTTGCCTGCTTGGACTTGATGCCTGCCTTGTACTTCCTGATATACTCCTCGGTCTTTTTGATATACTCCTGCTGCTTTTCGTAGGCAGAAAGCTGTGCCGCCCGGCGCTGCTCCCTGACCTTCATGTAGTAGCTGTAATTGCCCTCATAGGCGGTGACAGTTTTGTTCTCTATCTCAAAAATGCGGTTGGTCACCTTGTCCAAAAAGAAGCGGTCATGGGAGATAATCAGCACGCCGCCGCTGTAGCTCTGCAAAAAGCCCTCCAGCCATTCAATCATGCCGATATCCAGATGGTTGGTAGGCTCATCCAAAAAGAGGAAATCCGGCTCACGGAGCAGGGCCTTGGCCAGGCAGACACGGGTTTTCTGACCCCCGGAAAACAGAGCCACCTTCTTCTCCATGTCCTCCTCGGCAAATCCCAGCCCGAAGGCAGTACGGCGGATGCGGCTCTCAAAGTCATAGCCACCGGCATGCTCGAACCTCTCCACCAGCCTGCCATAGGCCGCCAGCTTTTCCTCGCTGTGGTCATGCCTGATTTCTGCCTCCATGGCTTCCTTGGCAGCAGCCAGCGCCATCACATCTGCAAAGGCGCTTTTCAGCTCCTCATACAAAGTTGCCTCGCTAGCCATCTCCGCCTGCTGCTCCACATAGCCGATAGTATCAGCCGGGTCAATAGAGATAACTCCCTTGTCATACTCCACTTTTTCCAGCAGGCACTTCATCAGGGTGGACTTGCCGGCACCATTGGCACCTACAAATCCCACCCTTTCCCCGCGCTTTATCTCAAAGCTCACATCGTTAAAAAGCTCATCTATACCAAAGGCCTTGCACAAACCGCTAACCTTTATACTGCCCAAATTCACACACTCCCAATCTCACTCATAGTCCTGCCCGATATACACAACAGCCTCATTCGGTTCCCCTCCATCCATGATGGTACAAGGGAACGGCATCCCATAGAACCACTCCGTATTGCTGCTGTCCGTCACGATAATCGTATGGCTGCGGTCACTCTTTCTGCCGGTATCAACACCGGTCACATTGAAGCCCTTGGCACGGAGCCTGTCAGCCAGCCGTGCCGCAGCCCCATTGATGCCGCTGTCATTGATGATCAGCACGGAGATATCCCCCGGCCCATCAGCCTTGGCAACCTGCTTCGCCTGTTTCTGTTTCTCCCTGGCAGCCTCCTGATTATCAGTATCTGCTGCACCATTGCCATCAGCAGGCTTTCCTGCCTCCTTTGCCGCGCTATGCACAGCCCCATCTGTATTCTCAGCCATCACCGTCAGCCCCTTCGGCAGGGAATCATCATACTGGGCCTTCACCTTTTCCGCATTGGCAAGGGCCTTGTCCGCCAGCTCCGTTTCCATCTGCCTGGAAACCAGCTCCCGGAGGCTCATGATATCCGGCAGCCAGTAGCTCACATCCTCCAGATAGGCAGGCTTGCCCGGCACCATCACCGACTCCATGCCCTGTTCCCGGACGGACGGCAGCAGCTGTGCCAGCGCCACCATCTCCGTCAGGGGCATATCCGTCTCTACCGCAGAGCGGATTTCCTCCACCAGCTGGGGCAGCTTCGGCAGGATAGCCGGGGACAGCATCTTGTCCATCACCGCCCGCATAAAATGCTGCTGCCTGCCGATGCGCCCGATATCACCCTCGCCATCACGGTAGCGCACATACTGGATTGCCCTGTCCCCGGTCATATGCTGCATACCCGGGTAGAGGTCAATCACCAGTCCCCCGTTGTCATCCCAGGGGTCCTCATAATACATGCGCTTTTCCACATCGATGTCGATACCGTCCATGGCGTCAATAATCCGCTCAAATGCCTTGATATCCACCAGCACATAATAATCCATGGGCACCCCCAGAAGCTCCTCCACGGTTTTCCTGGTCAGCTTGGAGCCGCCAAAGGCATAAGCATGATTGATTTTGTCGTAACCGTTGTCCTCTATTCGTACACGGGTATCCCGGGGCAGGGACAAAATCTCCGCCTTGCCGGTGGTCTTGTTCACCGTCACCACCATCAGAGTATCACTGCGCCCGGCATCATCACTGCGCCTGTCCACGCCCATCACCATCACATGCATGTACTCATCAGGCCTCTCAATGCCTGACTCCGCCACTACCGGATTTTCCTCCTGGCCGCCCCCCATAAAGCTTGCCGCCAGCACACCTGCCAGCACCACCAGCAGGCAGGCTGCCAAAATATATACTCGCGTAAAATCGCGGCGTCTCCTGCGCCTTACTCGCATCTAAAAACTCCTCTTTTCCTTGCAAATTATCATTCATCAGCCAGGCATTGCGGATTGCCTTTTCCGCAACCGATTTCCCTGCCGCTTTCCTTAGAATTCAAACAAAGCTTCCAATCCACATTTCAGTATATCAAAATGCCCACACTCTAGCAAGAGCAAAGAAAGCTTCAAATTCACTATTTCTTTTTTTCGCAAAATATATTATCATATTATGTACAATGTATTAAAAATCCATTAATGTAGAAAGAAACCATTATTTACAACAAGAGGGACTTTTATATGATACGTTTACCTATCACCCGCCTCCGGGATGGCATGGTTACAGCGCAAAGCATCTACAACAGCGAGGGGGCCAGCTATCTCACCCGCGGCACAAAGCTCAACCAGCAGTATATCGACAGGCTGCGCAAAATAGGCATCTCCAGCGTGACTATCACCTCCCTGGACCCTGATCTGCCACTGCCTCCCCCTGAGGATATCATCCAGGAAGATACCAGGGTGACGGCCATCCATCAGGTATATGATACATATGCCAGAATCCAGCAGGCCAAGGATATGGAAATCCCGCCTCTGCTCAGTGCCTCTGAGAGTATTATTGCTGACCTGATCCAGAAGCCGGACAATCTGGTGCAGATGACGGATATCCGCCTTTATGATGACTATACCTTTGCCCATTCCGTCAATGTGGCCGCCCTGTCTGCCATGCTGGGGCTTCTGTGCCATTTTTCCAAATCGGCTCTGATTACCCTGACCATGGGGGCGCTGCTTCACGACATCGGCAAGCTGAAGGTAAACCTCAAGATCCTCAACAAGCCGGGAGCGCTGACGGACGAGGAATTTAAGACCATCCACCTGCACCCGGAATGGGGCTGGCAGCGGCTGCGGGAACTTACCTGCACCGACCTGGATGTATCCGCCATTGCCAACATCGCCTACCAGCACCATGAGCATCTGGACGGCAGCGGCTATCCACGCCATCTGACGGATGACAGCATCAGCGATTTTTCCAAAATCGTAGCTATTGCTGATGTATATGATGCCCTGACCACCCAGCGGCCATACAAAAAGGCATATCCGCCCCACATCGCCTACAAGATTATGACGAAATGCTCCGGCAAGCAGTTTGATCCGCCGCTTTTAAAGCTGTTTTTTGACCATGTGGCACTGTATCCTATCAGCACGGTGCTGAAAACCGCCATGGGCTACGGCATCGTCAAGGATGTGCACATCGGCATGACACGGTATCCGCGGCTGATTCTCTTTGCCGACAACAACAACCAGCTGCTGCCAACGCCGATTACTATCGAAACCACCGACCATGACAGCGATTTTATTACCTCTGTGGTTGACGGCAACGAGTTCAGTGCCCTCTGCTTCCGCCTGAAATTCAATCCTGCTTCCCTGTTGATACAGGAATAACAAAAGATATACCATTATCTAAAAGCAAAACAGGATTTTCCTGATATCCAAGGGACATGCAGTGCCATGCCCCCATGATAAATCAGGAGAATCCTGTTTTTTATTTATGCGTATTTACGCCTACCTGCAATATGCCATTTTCCG
>JAEDOE010000098.1 GCA_016302095.1 Anaerovibrio sp.
TCCAGACTTTGATTCTGACGCCTACCCGGGAGCTGACCTTGCAGATTGCCAAGGTAGCAGCTCAGCTGGGCAAGGCAGATGGCGTGCGCTCATTAGCCATATACGGCGGTCAGGACATAGAAAGGCAGAAGCAGAAGCTGGGCAGGGAGCCTCATGTAATTATCGGCACACCCGGCAGGATTCTGGACCATATGCGGCGCAGAACCATCAATTTTGCCACCACCAACAGGATTGTGCTGGACGAGGCGGACGAAATGCTGCGCCGGGGCTTTCTGGAGGATGTGGAGCAGATTCTGTCCACTATGGCCAGGGACAGGCAGATCATGCTGTTTTCCGCCACCATGCCGGACAAAATCAAGGCATTGGCGCACCGCTACATGACGGATTTCCAGCATGTTATCATCAAGACGGAAAACATCACTCTGGACAATATCCAGCAGCGGATAGTGGATACGGTGGAGGACTCCAAGCTGGACAAGCTCTGCGAGCTGATTAATGAGCAGAACCCTTATCTGGCCATGGTCTTCTGCTCCACCCGGAGCCGTGTGTCCCAGGTGGCAATGGCACTGGCCAGGCGGGGCTATCTGGCAGATGAGCTGCACGGGGAGCTGTCCCAGCTGCAGCGCACCAACGTACTCAGGAAATTCCGTGAGGCAAAGCTGCAAATCCTGGTAACTACGGATATTGCCGCCAGGGGACTGGACATCGAGGGCGTAACCCATGTGTTCAACTACGACATGCCGAGGGATACGGAAAGCTACATTCACCGCATCGGCCGCACCGGCAGGGCAGGCCAGCAGGGAGTGGCAATCACCTTTGTCAACGCCCGTCAGTATTCCCAGCTGCGGCGCATCGAGGCAGGCATCAAGAACCACATTCAGAAGGACGTGTCAGGCCGCAGCCTGGCAGCCAGGCTGAAGCGGGAAAAGCGTGAGCGTGAGCAGGCGGCAAAACGTGCCGCTGCCGAGAAGGAGCAGGCAAAGAAGGCAAAGAGCCGCTACGCCAACCGCAAGGGTGCGGAGCACAAGGGGCGCAACAGCCGGTCACGCCGTATGCGGGACAGGGCGAAAAACGGTGTCCGGGGCAGAAGATAAAAAGCCCATAGGGATTATCAGAAAACATGAGTTAAGCATTGTGTAGTGCTGTTTTCAGCAGAAAGTGATATAAAAGATTTTCAGAAAGCATGAGTTAAGCATTGTGTAGCAGGCAGCAGCAATGAGGGCTGTACGGAGGTTTTAGTTGTGATTGAGCTTTTGGCACCGGCTGGCAGCCGGGAAGCATTAGTAGCGGCAGTGGAAAGCGGTGCGGATGCTGTCTATCTGGCAGGCAATATGTTTGGGGCCCGTGCCTATGCGGACAATTTTGATGAGGAGGGCATGAGGGAGGCCATCCGCTTTGCCCATCTCAGGGGCGTCCATGTGCATGTGACAGTGAATACCATCATGGACAGCCGGGAGCTGCCGGAGCTGAAGAAGTACCTGCGCTTCCTCTATGAGGCAGGGGCGGATGCGGTGCTGGTGCAGGACCTGGGGGCGGCACGGATTGTCCGGGAAACTGTGCCGGAGCTTCCCATGCATGCCAGCACCCAGATGACGGTGCACAACCTGGATGGCGTCAGGGCACTGGAGGCCCTGGGCTTTAGCCGGGTGGTGCTGTCCCGGGAGGTTACCCTTGAGGCGGTGCGCCACATCTGCACCCAGGCAAAGGCGGAAATAGAGGTCTTCATCCACGGGGCTCTGTGCGTCTGCTACTCCGGCCAGTGCCTGATGAGCAGCATGATCGGGGGACGTTCCGGCAACCGGGGCCGCTGTGCCCAGCCATGCCGCCTGCCTTATACTCTGGTGGACGAAAAGGACAATGATATGCTGGGGGACAGCGCAGGCAAATACCTGCTGAGCCCAAGGGATATGAATACTATCAACTTGCTGCCGGAGCTTTTGGCTGCCGGGGTTACCTCCCTGAAAATCGAGGGACGGATGAAGCGGCCTGAGTATGTGGCCGTGGCCGTAGGCTGTTACCGCCGGGCGGTGGACAGCTTCCTGTCAGGTGATTTTGCTGTGCCGGAGGAGGACAGCAGGGCCCTGGCGCAGATTTTCAACAGGGATTTCACCACCGCATATCTGGAAAAGAAGCAGGGGCGCAACATGATGAGCGACAAGCGTCCCAACAACCGGGGGCTGATGCTGGGCCGGGTGCAGGAATACCATCCCCTGACGGAGGACAGCGGACTGGCGGTTCTCAGGCTGTCAGATGGCATCAGTGCAGGGGACCAGGTGGATTTCTGGGTAAAGGTAGGGGGCAGGGTGACTGCCACCGTGCAGGATATGCAGCTGGTAACAGGCCTCCGGGGCAAGCATAACCTGAAAAATGCCGGGAAAAACATCAATAGAGCCGATAAGAAAAATCAGGAGAGAAATCAGGGGAAAAAGCAGGACAGGAATCAGGCGAAGAAACTGGCAAAAAATGCCAGCAGCCTGAACATGCAGAATCTGCTGCCGGTAGAAAAGGCGGCGGCAGGCGACATGGTTGCCCTCACCGTCAAGGGGCGCGTATTCCCCGGGGACAGGGTATTCAAGGTCTACGATGGGAAGCTGATGGAGTCAGCCAAGGCCATGTACAGCACAGGCGCCCCGGTGCGCCGCTTTGGCGTGAGAGCCGTTGTCCGGGCAGCTGTGGGACAGCCACTTTATCTCAGCTTCACTGATGAATATGGTAATGTGGCCGAAGCGGAGACGGAGTTTATGGGGCAGGAGGCCATGAAGCGTCCCCTGACGAAGGAAACCCTCATGAAGCAGATTGGCCGTCTCGGCACCAGCATTTTCACCCTGAGGGAGCTGAAGGCGGAAATCAGCGGCCATGTCATGGTGCCTGTCAGCGAGCTGAACGAGGTGCGCAGGAAATGCGTGGAGCAGCTGGAAAAGATGCGGCTGGCAGATTTTCAGGCAGCAGCAGATAAGGCAAGGGCGGAAGCTGCCGCTGCCGTCCGGGCAGGCCTTGCCAATTTTTATAGCGTCATAGAAAAAACTGCCTCTGAAAATATCAGGAGCCGGAACCGTGGTGAAACAGGCATTACCGTAGTGGCAGATGATTTGGCAAAGCTGTCGGCAGCCCTGGAGGGCGGTGCTGACCGCATCGTCTTCGGCGGTGAAAACTACCGCCACGAGGCAATCACCCTGCCCATGTATGAGATGGCAGTGAAGCTGGCAAAGACGGCAGGGGGAAAAGTGGTATTCAATACCCCCCGCATCATCCGGGACGGCGAGCTGGATGCCTTCCACAGGTGGCTGGAAAACATCAGGGACATGGGAGCAGACGGCATCAGCATCCACAACATCGGCAGCCTTTATGCTGCAAGAATGATGACGGACCTGCCGGTAGAGGCGGATTTTTCCCTCATTAGCTACAACATTGAGACACTGAGGCATTTTCAGGAGCTGGGCATCAGCCGGGCCGTCCTGTCACCGGAGCTGAACATGACGCAGCTAGCCGAGCTGGCAGGCCAGTCGCCTGTGCCTGTGGAGTGCCTGGCAGAGGGCAATCTGGAGCTGATGGTATCCGAGTATTGCTGCACAGGCAGCTTCCTGGGGGGATTGGACAAGGGCAGCTGCGGTGCCCCTTGCGTCAACAGCGGCAAGAGCTTCTTCCTCAAGGACAGGAAGGATATAAAATTCCCCCTGGTGATGGACCAGTATTGCCACATGCACCTTTTGAACGGCAGCCGTCTCAGCATGCTGCCCCATGCCATGAAATTCCGGCAGCTGGGCATCAGCAGCCTGCGGATTGACGGCAGGTACATGGATGAGGGGCAGCTGAGAAAAACAGTGAGAAACTACAGAAAGTACATGGCATATCCGGCAGAGCTGACAGAGGCTGAGAAAAAGGCTGTGCAGCAGCTGGAGGGGGAGAACATCACCCGAGGCCATTACTTTAGAGGAGTATTATAAGTGGAACAGGAATCATTTAAGGTTTTAGAATACAAGCGCATCCTGTCAAAGCTCAGGGAAAAGGCAGGCACCACCCTGGGCAAGGAGCTGGCTTCCGGGCTTTTGCCCTCCAGTGACAGGGAGGAAGTAAGGGAGCGGCTGCAGCAGACGGCAGAGGCAGTATATGTGTCTTCCATTGCCCAGCCGCCCCTGGGGGGCATCAAGGATATCCGGGAGAGCATCAAGAAGGTGGGCATGGGAGCGGTACTGGCTCCCGACGAGCTACTTGACATTCTCACTACCATGTATGCCATGCGGGAGATGAAGCGGTTCTTCAAGGAGCTGGAAGCGGAGGCACCGATTTTGAAAAACTGGGCACGCAGCCTGGAAATCCTTGGCCAGCTGGAAAAGGACCTGGAGCACATCGTGGATGAGCATGGCAATCTCCGGGACGATGCCAGCGTGGAGCTAAAGCGCATCCGCCGGGAAATCAGGAGCAGCCAGGCAAAAATCAAGGACCACCTGGCAGGGCTGCTGCACAACAACGAATATCAGAAGTATTTTCAGGAGGCAATCGTCACCATGCGCGGGGACCGCTACGTTCTGCCGGTAAAGCAGGAGTACCGCCAGCATTTTCCGGGCATTGTCCACGACCAGTCCGCCACCGGCTCCACCCTTTTCATTGAGCCAATGGCGGTGGTGAACCTGAACAACGACATCAAGCAGCTGACGGCGGCGGAACGACACGAGGTGGAGCGCATCCTCCGGGCGGCTTCCCAGAAAATCAGGAAGAACGACAGCCAGCTGATGGACAACTGCGAAATCATGGCAGAGGTGGACTTTGCTTTTGCCAAGGCAAACCTGGCCTATGAGATGAAGGCCACGGAGCCGGTGATTAATGCAAACGGTGTGACAAGGCTCATGTCTGCCCGGCATCCCCTGCTGCCAGCTGACAAGGTGGTGCCTATTGACATTGCCATAGGCGACAGCTACAGCATGCTGCTGGTAACAGGCCCTAACACAGGCGGCAAGACCGTCAGCATGAAGACCTTCGGGCTTCTGGTGCTGATGGCCCAGTCGGGGCTTTTCCTGCCGGCGGAGTCCGGCTCGGAGATTGCCGTGTACAGCAACGTCTACGCGGATATCGGGGATGAGCAGAGCATCGAGCAGAGCCTCAGTACCTTCTCCGCCCACATGACGCACCTGGTTTCCATTCTGGACAAGGTGGAGCCGGATGACCTGGTGCTGCTGGATGAGCTGGGAGCAGGCACGGACCCGGAGGAAGGGGCGGCACTGGCCATGGCGATTTTGGAGCGGCTTCTGACTATCAAGGCAACCGTGCTGGCAACTACCCATTACTCGGAGCTGAAAACCTTTGCCTTTGGCAGGGAGGGCATCGAGAATGCCTGCGTGGAGTTTGACGTAGCAACCCTCAGGCCTACCTACCGCCTGCTGATCGGCATTCCGGGTGCCAGCAACGCCTTTGCCATCAGCCGCAGGCTGGGGCTCAGCGAGTCCCTGATTATCAGGGCGAAGCAGCTGATTCAGGCGGACCATGCCCAGTTTGAGCAGGTCATCAACCAGCTGGAAAAGGAAAAAATGCTTTATGAGC
>JAEDOE010000099.1 GCA_016302095.1 Anaerovibrio sp.
CCATTCAGCTCCACCCGTGCCCAGTCCAGCAATGCACAGAACAAAATCGTGGCAAAGCCCCGCAAAAAGGCCTTGCGAAGGCGTTCCTCCATAGAGTCGGATGTATAGGTCTGAACCAGCATGGTCAGCATCAGCATACAGGTAATGCTGACTACAGAAGTATGAGCATCCATATAATCAATCCTTTTAGCAAAATAATTACATGTGATTATATCATAAATCCTACTTCTACACTATAATTTTACAAAAAATACCCTGCCGGAGAACAAAATTCCAGCAGGGCATTATTTTACAGCTAAAAACTAAGAATTAATCAGCAAAACAGGAGCAACAGCCTGACAAAGGCAGCTTATTCCTTATCCTCCTTGACCTTCTTCTTTACATGGGTGCGGATGGACAGCTCCTTCAGCTGCTTCTCATCCACCTCGGAAGGTGCCTGGGACATAACATCGGAGGCACTCTGAGTCTTCGGGAAGGCGATAACATCGCGGATGGACTTCCTCTTGGCCATCAGCATAATCAGGCGGTCAAGGCCGAAGGCCAGGCCCCCATGAGGCGGAGCACCGTACTTGAAGGCATCCAGCATGAAGCCGAACTTGCTGTGGGCAGCCTCGGCAGTCAGGCCGATAGCCTCAAATACCTTCTCCTGAATGTCGTTCTGGTAGATACGCAGGGAACCGCCGCCAATCTCCACGCCGTTGAGCACCATATCATAGGCAATAGCCTTGACACGGCCAGGGTCGGAGGTGAGGTACTGCACATCCTCGTCCCGGGGTGCGGTGAACGGATGATGCATAGCCTTCCAGCGCTTGTCCTCCTCGCTGTACTCGAACATCGGGAAGTCAACAACCCACAGGAAGCTGAGCTTGTCAGGGTCAATCAAACCGCGGCGGCGTGCCATCTCCAGGCGCAGCTCGCCCAGGGCCTGAGCCACAACCAGCGGCTTGTCAGCAATAACCAGCAGCAGGTCACCAGTCTTGGCACCGGTTGCCTCCTTGATGTTCTCAAAGGTCTCGTCAGAATAGAATTTCTTGAACGGAGACTTGATGCCTTCCTCAGTGTACTGAATCCATGCCAGCCCCTTGGCACCGTACCCCTGTACATACTGTACCAGGCCGTCCAGCTCGCGACGAGGAATGTTGGCATATCCCTCAACATTGATAACCTTTACCTGTCCGCCATTTTCCAGCACGGACTTGAACACCTTGAAGTCAGAGCCCTTCACATGCTCGGAAATATCCATCAGCTCCATGCCGAAGCGCAGGTCAGGCTTGTCAGAGCCGTAGCGCTCCATAGCCTCATCCCAGGTCATGCGCAGGAACTTCTCAGGGATTTTCCTGTCAAGAGCCTTGTCAAAAATCTCACCCATCATGCCTTCCATCATGGTCAGGATGGTCTCCTGGTCGATGAAGGACATCTCGATGTCCAGCTGGGTAAACTCCGGCTGGCGGTCAGCGCGCAAATCCTCATCCCGGAAGCAGCGCACAATCTGGAAATACTTCTCCATGCCGGACAGCATGAGAATCTGCTTGTAAATCTGCGGAGACTGCGGCAGTGCGTAGAACTCGCCAGGATTCAAGCGGCTAGGCACCAAAAAGTCACGGGCACCCTCAGGAGTGGA
Source organism: Anaerovibrio sp. (assembly GCA_016302095.1). Classification (GTDB taxonomy): domain Bacteria; phylum Bacillota; class Negativicutes; order Selenomonadales; family Selenomonadaceae; genus Anaerovibrio. The sequence goes on from JAEDOE010000099.1 coordinate 1,622, forward strand.
CTTGCAGAGCATAGGAGTCTCAATCTCCAAAAAGCCGTTCCTGTCAAAGTAATCACGCATAATCTTGGTAACGCGATGGCGCAGCATGAGATTCTTCTGCATCTCAGGGCGGCGCAAATCAAGATAGCGGTACTTCAGGCGCAGCATCTCATCCACCTCAATGCCATCCTGAATGTAGAATGGAGGCGTCTTTGCCTTGTTGAGGATGCGCAGCTCCTCTACTACCACCTCAATCATGCCGGTAGCCATGTTAGGATTTACGGTTTCCTCGGAACGGGCACGCACGCTGCCGCGGACAGCCACCACGAACTCGTTGCGGATAGTCTCAGCCTTGTGGAATGCCTCCTCGCCAATAGCCGCCTCGTCAATAACCACCTGCACCAGGCCGGAACGGTCACGCAAATCAACAAAAATCAGTCCGCCATGGTCACGGCGGCGGGAAACCCAGCCACAAAGGACAACCTCACTGCCCACGCTGTCAGCACGCAGCTCACCGCAGTGATGGGAACGCTTCAAACCTTCTAAAGTATCCATCTAAACCTTTCACCTCATAAGCTCTAATTATCATTCAATAATTGATATTTTTTTCGCAACCATCATTATAACAAACTCACCAAAAGCTGACAATGATTTTGCAAAATGTTTATGCCTTAATTTTCTCAATTACTTCAGCAAGGGCTACCTTTTCCTGCTGGCTGTCAGACATACTGCGGAGCATGACAGCACCCTCGGCAATTTCATCATCCCCCAGGATAAGTGCATAGCGGGCCCCCAGCTTGTTGGCCTGCTTCATCTGGGCCTTCATGCTGCGACCGGCAAAATCCATGGCCGCAGAAAGGCCAGCCCTGCGCAGCTGATTGAGCAGCTTGAAGCCCTCGGACTGAGCAGCCTCACCCAGTGCCACCACATAGGCATCCACGCTGCGGTTCTTCTCCGGCAGCAGATTCTGGCTCTCCAATGCCAAAAGGAGACGCTCAAGGCCGGTAGCAAAGCCTACAGCCGGGGTAGGATTGCCCCCCATCTCCTCGATCAGCCCATCGTAGCGGCCGCCCCCGGCTACGGCACTCTGTGCCCCCAGCGGCGGATACTTGATTTCAAAGGCGGTCTTGGTATAATAATCCAGGCCACGCACAAGGCGAGGATCATGCTGGAAGCTGATGCCGGCATTGGCGAGGTGCTCCTTGAGCCTTGCAAAATGGTCACTGCACTCATCGCAGAGGCAGTCGGTAATCTTCGGCGCATCAGCCATGTATGGCTTGTCGCTGTCCTTCTTGCAGTCCAGAATCCGCAAAGGGCTGCGGTCAAAACGGCTGCGGCAGTCCTCGCACAGATCATCCAGCTTGTCCCGGAAGAAATCCTGCAGCATGGTGCGATACTTGCTGCGGCACTTCGGGCAGCCCACGGAATTGATGGACAGCTCCAGATCCTTCAGCCCCAGGCCTTCCAAAAGGCTCATGGCAAGCAGGATCACCTCTGCATCCACAGCTGGATTTGCCTCCCCCAGTGCCTCCACCCCGAACTGGTGGAACTCACGCATACGCCCTGCCTGCGGACGGTCATAGCGGAACATGGAACCGATATAAAACAGCTTTACCAGATTGGACTCCGCATAAAGCTTGTTCTGCAAATAAGCCCGCACAGCAGATGCCGTATTCTCAGGCCGCAGGGTAATGCTCCTGTCCCCCCGGTCGGTAAAGGTGTACATTTCCTTGTCCACCACGTCGGTTCCCTCACCGATGCCCCGCTGGAAAAGCTCCGTATGCTCAAAAATCGGGGTCCTGATTTCGCTGTAGCCAAAGCGGCGGCACAGCTCACGGATTTCCCCCTCCACATAATTCCAATCGCCTACTGAGTCAGGCAGTATATCCTTCGTTCCACGAGGTGCATTTGTCAACATTCCTCTTTATCCTCCTGTATGTCAAAATTACAATTAATCGCTATATTTATGGCTGCGGCTTACCCTAGATTTCTTCCGGCTCCCTCAACAGGTATGCTGAGGAAATGCCTTCTAAGAAGCTTTATGGCTGCGGCTTGCCGTAAATTTCCTCCAGCAATGCCCTGCGCTTTTCAATATATATGTCAATATCCCGTTCATAGGTCACCAAATCCTTAGCATTAAAGACGGATTTCAGCCGGTTCTCCCGAAAATCCACCACCTTGGTAGTGGCAGCACCGCCAATACCAAGAATTGTCTGCTGTTCCTCCATAATCTGGATATTGTACATGCTCTCCGCCCCGGCACGGCTGCAGCCCACGTTTTCCATCTGGCCGCTCATATAGCCCTGACGGTAGAGATAGTATGGCTTCAGCCCGGCCTTCGTCACATAATCCATGGCCACCGCAAACATCTCCCGGCAGGCAGCATCATCCGGCAGCTCATAATCTGCCAAATTCATTTTCAGCCTTGAGCCCCGCTTCAATGCCAAAGAATGGAGGGTTATATCATCAGGCGCCAGGGCAATGATTTGCTCCATAGTATCCCTGACATCCTCTACCCCTTCTCCCGGCAGCCCGATAATCAAATCCATGTTGATTTCCGGAATCCCAGCCCGGCGGAGATTGTGGAACATCTCAGCTACCGCCTCCACCGTATGGTTTCTGCCAATACGCTTCAGGGTACGCTGCTGCATGGTCTGAGGATTGCAGCTGACACGGGTGACACCGCACTCCATCATAGCAGCCAGCTTCGCCTCGGACATGCTGTCAGGCCGCCCGGCCTCCACCGTGAATTCCACCGTATGCTCGCCACAGAAGCTATCCCTTACCAGATGGAGCATATCAGCAAAATAAGCATCCGGCAGGCTGGTAGGTGTACCGCCCCCCACATAGACGGACTGTACCTTGAAGCCGTATTCCTGCACCAGCTCTCCTGCTGCCAGCAAATCCTTGCGGAAGGATGCCATAAAACGCTCAATGCCCTTCTGCCCCGGCAGAATATGGGCAGGAAATGAGCAATACAGGCATCTTGTCAGGCAGAAGGGTATGCCCACATAGATACTGACGGTTTTCCTGTCCGTCCTTGCCAAAAAAGGACGCTGGCGGATTGCCATATCCGTAATGGTAACTGCCTTCTCATCACTGGCAGCATAATCCCCCTTCAGCCTGGTCACCACCTCATCACGGCTCAAGCCGTCATTCAGCAGGCGGTGGACAATCTTCGTCGGGCGCACCCCATGGAGAATGCCCCAGGGAGCCTCAGGAAAGCCAAACTCCTGCCGCAGGAGATGATACAGATTCAGCTTTATCAGACGATGCTTGCCTGCCTCAAAACGCTCATTGCCCCTGCCCGTATCAGTACGCTCCATGCTATGGCTGCTGCCATCCGCAGCCACATAATGCACCACAGTCCGTACCACCGGCAGCTCTCCCGGACGCTCCGTCAGGGGAGAAGTGGTCTCTCCCGGCACGCTCTCCGTAAAATTCTCTATTTTCAGCTCCAAAAGGTCATAAGCAGCACTATTTATCAGCTCCGCCTGCTTCTCAGGACTCTTTCTATAGGGCAGCTTTTCCACCGGCACAGGCAACTCCATCTTAAAGAGGTTCAGCACCTCCCGCACCACCTTGCATACCACCTGATGCTGGCTGTTGAGCAAAAATTCCTTAATTCGCAATTTCTTTACGGCACTCCTCACACAGCCCAAAGAACTTCACCTGATGGTCGGTTACCTTGAAGCCGCACTTCTTCATAATATCTGCTTCCAAATCATCCAGCATATCCTCGGAAAACTCAATCACCTTCTTGCAGTTTGTGCAAATCATGTGATGATGCTGATGGGAATTTGGCTCCGTCAGGTTCAGCTCATAGCGGGAGCAGCCATCACCAAAATCAATCTTCTGCAGGATGCCTATCTCCTTGCTGCACAAAAGCTCCAGTGCCCTGTATACAGTAGCCAGGCCTATATCAGCAG
>JAEDOE010000100.1 GCA_016302095.1 Anaerovibrio sp.
ACCTGCCGGGAGCAGGGCATCCGGGTGGATATAGAGGCCAAGGAGTATACCATTGATGGGTTAGTTGATGGATTAGTGGAGGCATTGTCATGATTGAGCAGAAGCTGCGGCCACGCCGCATGAGAATAACGGAAAATATCCGTGCCATGGTACGGGAGACCAGCCTGTCCGTAAAGGATTTCGTGTACCCGATTTTCGTGGTGCCGGGGGAGAACGTAAAGGAGGAAATTCCCAGCATGCCGGGCTGCTACCACCTGTCCGTGGACAGGGCTGTGGAGCTGGCCAGGGAGATTTCCTGCCTGGGCATCCCCAGCGTAGAGGTCTTTGGCCTGCCGGAGTACAAGGATGAAATCGGTTCCAGCGCCTGGGATATGAACTCCCCGGTGCAGCGGGCCATCAAGGCCATCAAGGCCAAGGTGCCGGAGCTGGCTATCGTGGGCGATGTTTGCCTGTGCCAGTACACCAATCACGGCCACTGCGGCCAGCTGTGCGGCCACTATGTGGATAATGATGCTACCCTGAAGCTCTTGCAGAAGGTGGCGGTGAGCCAGGCGGAGGCAGGGGCGGATATTATTGCGCCATCTGATATGATGGACGGCAGGGTGGCTGCCATCCGGGAGGCACTGGATGAAAAGGGCTTTGCCAATGTTTCCATCATGTCCTATGCGGTGAAGTATGCTTCCGGGTACTATGGGCCTTTCCGTGATGCGGCAGATTCTGCTCCCCAGTTCGGCGATCGCCGTGCCTATCAGATGGACCCTGCCAACAGTCGGGAGGCTATGAAGGAAGTGGCACTGGATATTGCCGAGGGAGCGGATATTATCATGGTGAAGCCTGCCCTGGCTTATCTTGACGTGGTGCGCCAGGTGCGGGACAGCATCCATCATCCGGTGGCTGTGTATAATGTCAGCGGTGAGTACGCCATGGTAAAGGCAGCTGCTGCTAACGGCTGGATTGATGAAAAGCGCATTGTGCTGGAAACCCTGACCAGCATGAAGCGGGCGGGAGCGGATATTATTATTACTTATCATGCCATTGATGCGGCAAAGTGGCTGAAGGGATAAGTTTTGTACATTGGTTGAGGAATAATGCCTGTATATTGGCTGAAGGGATGATGACTGTATGCTGAATTTGGAAAAGTCTGCGGCTGCCTTTGAGGAAGCCAAGAAGCTAATGCCGGGTGGCGTCAACAGCCCGGTGCGCTCCTATCGGAGCGTGGACTGCAATCCGCCTTTCATCGCAAGGGCGGAGGGCAGCCATATCTTTGATATTGATGGCAACGAATACATCGACTATGTGGGCTCCTGGGGGCCGATGGTGGTGGGGCATGCCCATCCCCAGGTGGTCAAGGCACTGCAGGAGGCGGCAACCCGGGGAACCAGCTACGGTGCGCCAACCCTGATTGAAAGCCAGCTGGCCAAAAAGGTCATGGAGGTATATCCTTCCATGGAGGTTATCCGCATGGTGAATTCCGGCACGGAGGCCACCATGAGCGCATTGCGTCTGGCCCGGGGCTATACGGGGCGCAACAAGATTGTGAAGTTCATCGGCTGCTATCACGGCCACAGCGACAGCCTGCTGGTAAAGGCTGGCTCCGGCATGGCTACCTTCGGCGTGCCGGACAGCCCGGGGGTTACGCCGGGGACGGCCCAGGATACCATCACCATCCCTTATAATGACTTTGAGGCCTTCAAGGCTGTCTTTGCGGAACAGGGGGCGGAGATTGCGGCGGTAATCGTGGAGCCGGTAGCTGGCAACATGGGGCTGGTGCTGCCGAAGCCGGGATATCTTGACCTTTTGCGCAAGGAAACAAAGGAGCATGGGGCACTGCTGATTTTTGATGAGGTAATGTGCGGCTTCCGGGCTTCCCTGGGGGGAGCACAGGCTGCCTATGCGGTGAAGCCTGACCTGACCTGCCTGGGGAAGATTATCGGCGGCGGCCTGCCGGTGGCTGCTTATGGCGGACGCAGGGACATCATGGAACAGGTCTCTCCTGCCGGGCCTGTGTATCAGGCAGGCACCCTTTCCGGCAATCCTCTTGCCATGACAGCAGGTCTGGAGACATTGAAGATTATTACGGCACCGCCGGAGCCGGGAGAGCCGGACTACAGCCGGGTGCTGACTATCAGGACCAAGAAGCTGGTGCTGGGTGTGGCTCAGAAGGCGAAAGAGGCAGGCGTCACCTTGCAGGTGCAGCAGGCAGGTTCCATGTTTGGCTTCTTCTTCAGTGACAGAGAGGTTGTGGATTACGAGACCTCTGCCGCCGCTGACCCGGAAGCCTTCAAGGTATGGTTCAAGGCCATGCTGGAGCAGGGAATTTACCTGGCTCCGAGCCAGTTTGAGACCTTGTTTATGTCCGGAGCCCATACTGATGAGGAGATTGACCGTACTATTGAGGCGGCCGGTGTGGCATTGAAAAAGGTGGCAGATTATCTGGCTGCCAGATAATCTTTTAGATGATTATAGGAAATCCGCCCGGGCATACAGCTCCCAGGCGGATTTTTTCCGCAAAAAAATGGCCGGAGCTTGCATCGCCCCGGCCCATTACATGAAAAAACAAAAAATATAAGTGCTTTTGAGTTGAACATTACGTTCCCTGCTAGTATAAGGGAAATTTGCGCTTTTGTCTAGTAAAATTTAGGTAAATTAAATTTGTATTATATTTCTTTGGTATTTTTGCATTTGGAGCAGTTTACAAGTATAATGGTAGCATAGAGGCTTTGCAGAAGGTTTGCAAACAATTGCTTATAAGGAGGAGTGCGTATGCTTCAAAAGATTTTTAGGATAATTTTGTGCGGTGTGTTTATGTTCACCATGTCGGGGACTGCCTTTGCGGATGTGGCAAACACGGCTGAGGACAAGCTGGCTGCCGTAGAGACAACCCTGTACGGTGCGGTGCAGACCGGCCCTTTGCTGGACAGGATAGACAAGGTGGAAAAGGATTATGAGGGCGGTCATCCGGGGGGCAGCTTCATGGACAGGATTAATGCCCTGTATGATGCCACCTATGATAATTCCAATGGCCCGTCCCTGGTTACCCAGATGAACGCCCTGGAATGGGCTGTTTCCCACAAGGTCAGCATGGCTTGCATGCAGGATCGTGTCAATGCCATGGAGATGGGGCTCAGGGGCAGGACCGCCGAGGGGACTTTCAAGCATCGGGTGGAAGTGCTGTCGCAGGATGCTTTCGGCTCCAAGACAATTCCTCTGGTGCAGACCAATATCCCTGCCAATACCCTTGCCAAGGTAGCACTGGTGGACAGGCTGAATGCCAAGAATCTGAAGGTGGGGGATGTGATTCGCCTGCAGGCTGCTGAGGATGTGGTAGAGGATGGCATGCTGCTCTTTACCGAGGGGGCAGCTGGTGAGGCTGTCGTTACCAAGGTTTCCCAGGCAAAGAATTTTGGCAGGAATGCAGAGATTGAGTTAGATTTCAAGTATCTGACTGCTGTGGATGGCCGCCAGCTGAACATGGTGCTGGGTGAGGAGTCCAAAAAGAGCATGGAGCAGCTGGGCATGGCGGCAGGAGCCAGCGTAGCAGGCATGCTGGTGCTGGGGCCTATCGGCATTATTGGCGGTGCCTTTGTGCAGGGCAAGAATATCGACCTTCCGGAGGGGACGGAGCTGTACATTCAGACGCTGAATGACGAAGTGATTTATGCTATTCCGACTACGGCTGAGTAAGCTGCCGCGTATCTATAGAGTAAAAAAATAAGTTGCAGGAGGCTCTCGTTTTGAGGGCCTTTTTGCTTGTATTTGCGGTGGGAATGAAGTATTATAGAAGGTAGTATGTTTTTTTATAAAGTATTATAGGCGGAGTATGATTTGATGCTGAAGAATAAGGAAAAAATTTGCGGGCTGGCTGCCGGGCTTGCTGTGGCGATGACTTTTGCTGCTGGCTGCGGTGTGCTGGACATGCCAAGGGCAGAGGCAATTTATAATAGTGAAAGCGATACGGATGCGACTATTCTGGACTATGTGGAAAATCGCAGGCGCAATGCCAGGGAAAATGCCCTGAACGAAGACCAGAAGCAGCTTTTGCTGGATGCCTACGAGATGAAGGAAAAGCTGCGTGAGCCCCTGGACCCCACCAAGAATGTGCCGGTGGCAGTAGAGGGCGATGAGCTTTTTTATGACGAGAACACCGGTGATTTTGTGGTGCAGGGAAATGTGGTGATGACCTCCCTGGACAAGCGGCGGTTTATTACGGAGCATGCAGATGGTAACCTTGTATCCCAGGATGTGCAGGTGGAGGACAAGGCATATATGCTGCAGCTGACGGATGCCCAGGCAAGGATTATTATGAACGGCTACAAGACCCAGTATAACTGGGGCAAGGAAACCGGCAAAATGGAGGATGCCCAGGGCAAGATCGACCATCAGTATGTAAAGGCAAAGCGGATTGAGTTCTATCCTGACAAGGTGGTGCTTTACGATGCCAGTGCTACCAAGTGCAGTGCTAAAAATCCTGATTATAAGATGACTGCCAAGAAGATTGAGTATTATCCCGGCATCCAGACTATTTCCTACGGCGTCAGCTACTGGCTGGGCAGCATTCCTGTGTATTCCGTGCCGAAGCAGGTCAGCAAGGAAGGGGATAAAGGCCCGTACATGCCGAAGGCCTCCTACGACAATGATAAGGGCTTTGCTATCAAGGACACCCACTACTTTTCGGTGACAGATAATGTAAATGCATATTATGATTGGATATTGGCCCAGAAGACCAAGTTTAATTCTAATGGCGGCCTTATTTACACAACAAAAGGTATCGGTACCTTCAAAATCCAGAGCGGTTTTTTTGAGGATGCTGATGCCAGGTGGATTCACAAGGCGCCTAACTTCCGCTGGGATTACAGCTTCCGGGTGGGAGAGGCACCGTTTACCTATAGCTTTTCCTATGAGCGTGGTGCCTGGGAGCAAAACGGCAAGCATTCCATGCATACTTATTATAGGGCTGGTTTCAGCATTGACCCTATCAAGCTGGGCACCTGGCGCGTTTATCCAAGCATCAGCTACGATATTACGGATGAGAGCTACAATGAGTCCAGGGTAAAGGGCATGGGCTATGATATCACGGCCCTGAAGGAGTTTGATGACCGCTGGATTACTTACCTTGGCTATCATTACAGCGAAAGCAACAGCCAGAACAGCGTCTTCGATTTTGATTTGGACAGCTATTCCAAGAAGATTACGGCAGGCTTCAGCTACACCTTCAGCCCGAAGGACAGGGTTGTCATAGGCTGGGCCTTTGACGGGGAACGCAATAAGCTGATGGATACGGATTATTACTGGTATCACAATCTGCACTGCGCAGAGCTGGTGGTGCGTTATCGCGAAAAGCGGGATCAGATAAAGGTGATGGCACAGTTTGCACCATGGTGACGGAGCCGGATGACAGACCTGTGGATATCTTGGTGATGTAATCAGATGGCAGTGCAGCTTGTACGGTGCAAAAGATGTTTTGTAAGGGGTGAAAGCATGAGTCCTTTGGAGGCAATAGACAGGATGGCAGGTCAGCC
>JAEDOE010000101.1 GCA_016302095.1 Anaerovibrio sp.
GTGCTTTATCGCAATTCGCCGGTGCATTTTATGGAAAATCTGCCGCCTGACCACTGGTATGTGGAGCTGTACAACCAGCGGAAGCCGATTTTCTGCGTGGGGCAGGGCCCGTGGGAGGACGAGGGCAGGCGCACTACGGCTATCCTCAGGGACCAGTTCAATGCCAAGGGCATCGGTGCATGGTGCGATTTCTGGGGCTATGATGTAGAGCATGACTGGCCGTGGTGGAAGAAGCAGATTCGCTATTTCCTGCCGTATTTGCTGTGATATGCTGATAGATAATGAATCTGTAATGGATAGTACAGAGAATGATACAGAGAAAAGGGGAGTAATGATATGAATTTCGTGTTTATTTCTCCGCATTTTCCGCGGACGTACTGGCTGTTTGCCAATCGTCTGAAGCGGAACGGAGTAAATGTGCTGGGAGTTGGGGATTGTCCTTATGATGGTTTGGATGAGAATGTCAGAAATTCCCTGACGGAGTACTACTATGTGCAGGATATGAAGGATTACAGCCAGGTGTTCAAGGCTGTGGCATTTTTCTCCTTCAAGTACGGCAAGATTGACTGGCTGGAGTCCAACAATGAGTTCTGGCTGGAGCAGGATGCCCGCCTGCGCACGGATTTTCATATCACTACCGGCGAGCAGTATGCAGATATCGGGCGCATCAAGAAGAAGTCTGCCATGAAGGAGTATTACCGTCAGGCAGGGATTCCGTCTGCCCGGCTGCATCATGTGTCCAGCCTGGAGGAGGCACGGAAGTTTATTGACCAGGTGGGCTATCCTGTGGTTGTGAAGCCTGATGTGGGGGTAGGTGCCAACGATACCTACAAGCTGAAGAATGACGATGAGCTGCAGGGCTTTTTTGCCAACTATCCTGAGGTTCCTTATGTCATGGAGGAATTTGTGCAGGGCAAGATTTTTTCCTATGATGCCATTCTTGACAACCAGTCTGAGCCTTTGATGGAGTCCTGCACGGAGTGGCCGCCATCCATCATGAATATTGTGACGGACAAGCTGGACCTTGCTTATTTTGTCAGGGCTGATGTGCCGGAGGCACTGCGCAAGGCCGGGCGGGCTGCTGTCAAGGCATTTGCTGTCAAGAGCCGTTTTGTGCATCTGGAATTCTTCCAGCTGGAGGCTGACAAGCCGGGGCTGGGCAAGGCTGGTGATTTCGTGGGACTAGAGGTGAATATGCGTCCTGCCGGCGGCTACACCCCTGATATGATGAATTATGCCCACAGCATGGATGTGTATCAGATCTGGGCGGATATGGTTACTGACAATCGCCGTTTGCAGCCTGACCTGAACGATGACCGCTTCTGCGTATATGCAGGCAGGCGTGACCAGTTCAGCTATGTACATTCCCCGGAGGAAATCAGCAGGCGTTATGGCAATGATATAGTTATGGCAGAGCGCATGCCTGAGATGATGGTGCCTCAGATGGGCAATCAGTGCTATACTGTCAAGCTGAAGACTGAGCAGGAAGTGCATGAGTTTATCAAGTTCGTAACGGAGCGCAGATAATGCCTGTTTGTCAGATGCTATTAATGATGGCTTAGTAATAGTATGAAAATAATGGTGAGTGCGTGAAATGAAGAAAATAATTATGTGTGCGCTGCTGGTGCTGGCTTTTATGACTACAGCCTGTGCCGCAGGTTCATTTTTTGATTTTAGGAAAGAAGAAGGAGAGAATAACGTGGCAAATCGTATAGCAGTTTTTGACACCAACATGGGCGAGTTTGAGATTGAGCTGTTTGAGGATAAGACGCCGATTACGACCGGCAACTTTATCAAGCTGGCAGAAGAAGGCTTCTATGACGAGGTGATTTTCCACCGCATTATCGATGGGTTCATGATTCAGGGTGGCGACCCTACCGGCACCGGCATGGGCGGCCCTGGCTACACCATCGAAGATGAGTTCAGGTCTGATTTGCGCCATGACAGCGAGGGCATCCTGTCCATGGCAAATACCGGCCGTCCTCACACCGGCGGCTCCCAGTTCTTTATTACCCTGGATGCAACTCCATGGCTGGATGGCAGGCATACTGTGTTCGGCAAGGTAGTCAAGGGCATGGAGGTTGTACGTGAAATCGGTCATGTGAAGACCGGCGCTCAGGATCGTCCTGTGCATGATGTTGTAATCAACAAGATTACCATCAAGGCTGCTGAATAATGGCTGGACATAATGCCCCGGTTTCTCGGAGAGAAGCCGGGGCTTATACTTATATGCTGGAATGCAGCGATGGGACGTTGTATACGGGCTATACGGTTGACCTTGACCATCGGCTTGCCATGCACAATGCTGGCAAGGCAAGCCGCTATACCCGCTGCCGCCTGCCTGCAAGGCTGGTTTATTATGAGTGCTTCGCCACGAAAAGTGAGGCCATGCAAAGGGAATGTGCCATCAAGAAGCTGACACGTAGCCAGAAGCTGGCATTGATTGCCGCAGCCGCCAATGAGTGCAATAATTTTTATTGACGAATTAGGCTGCATGTGTTATCATGTTACACGTTAGCACTTTAATAAGGTAAAGAATAAAAATGGAAACGATAGATTGATGGAGGCGTACAGATGACTTCTAACAATATGGATTACATTACAATCGCGCTGCCCAAGGGCAAGCTGTTCGGCTTGTCTGCGGATTTGCTGGCGAAGGTGGGCTATACGGCGGAGGATTTGAGTGAGAAGTCCCGCAAGCTGGTGATTACCAATGAGGAAAAGAAAATCAAGTTCATCATCAGCAAGACTGCCGATGTGCCTACTTATGTGGAGTATGGTGCGGCAGATATTGGCATTATCGGCAAGGATGTCCTTTTGGAATCCGGCATGGATGTGTATGAGCTTTTGGATCTGGGCTTTGGCAGGTGCCATCTGATGATGGCGGTGCACAAGGAGCACAAGCGGCCGAAGCTGACTGACTATGCCCATACCCGCGTGGCCACCAAGTTCCCTCATATTGCAGAGAAGTTCTTCAACAGCAAGGGCATGCAGATGGAGTATATCAAGCTGAACGGCTCCATTGAGCTGGGGCCTATTGTGGGGCTTTCCGAGAGCATTGTGGATATTGTGGAGACGGGGACTACCCTGCGTGAGAACAATCTGGAGGAGATTGCCTACATCATGGATGCTACGGCACGCCTGATTTGCAACCGCGTCAGCTTCAAGCTGAAATTTGACAGGATTCACCAGCTGACGGAGGATTTGAAGCAGATTTTGGAGCTGGCGAAGGAGGAAAAGCTATGAAAATCGTCAATGTAAAAGATATGGGCATTGCTGCCGTTGAAAATTTATTGAAGAAGCCTGCTTTTGACCAGGTGGAGCTGAATCCCCGCATCAGGGAGGCCAACAAGCAGCTTTTTGGCGAGGACCTGACTGCGGCACAGATTGTGGACCGCATCGTAGGGGAAGTGCGCCGGGACGGTGATGCGGCTGTTATCAAGTATACCAAGCTGATTGACAGGACGGAGTTTACGCCGGAGGAGTTTTTGGTAACTGAGGCTGAATATGAGGCAGCCTATGAAGAAGCAGATCCGGCGGTGGTTGCTTCCCTGAAGAAGGCGGCAGAGAACGTGCGCCAGTACCATCAGGAGCAGAAGCCTAATTCCTGGATGACCTATCGTGACCACGGCTCTATCCTGGGGCAGTCCGTTATCCCTCTTGACAGGGTGGGCATCTACGTGCCGGGCGGTACGGCAGCCTATCCTTCCTCCGTTATCATGAATGCCATGCCGGCAGTGGTGGCAGGTGTCAGGGAAATCATCATGATGGTGCCGCCGAAAAATGGCAAAATCAATCCTTATGTGCTGGTAGCGGCTAAGGAGGCAGGGGTGTCCAAAATCTTCAAGATTGGCGGTGCCCAGGCGATTGCAGCCATGGCCTTCGGCACGGAAACTATTCCCCGGGTGGACAAGATTACCGGCCCTGGCAATATCTTCGTTACCCTTGCCAAGAAGGCAGTGTATGGCCACTGCGATATAGATATGCTGGCAGGTCCTAGCGAGATTTTGATTGTGGCAGATAAGACAGCTGACCCTGCCTATACTGCGGCAGATATGCTAAGTCAGGCAGAGCATGATATGCTGGCATCCAGCATTGTGATTACTGATAGTGCTGAGCTGGCTGGCAAGGTGGCAGAGGAAGCGGAAAAGCAGCTGCAGAAGCTGCCCAGGGAGGAGATTACCCGTGCTTCCCTTGACAGGAACGGCCTTATTATCGTGACTGAGGATATTATGCAGGCGGTGGAGCTTGCCAATGTTTCTGCTCCTGAGCACATGGAGATTCTGACGGAGCAGCCATTCCAGCTGCTGCCTTATGTGCGCCATGCAGGGGCGGTGTTCCTGGGAGCTTATTCCCCGGAGCCATTGGGGGATTATTTTGCCGGTCCTAATCATGTGCTGCCTACCGGCGGTACGGCGCGGTATTATTCTGTTCTGAACGTGGAGACCTTTATGAAGCGTACCAGCATTATTTCCTATACCCAGGCACAGCTTGATGCGGTCAGCGACGATGTTATCAGGCTGGCAGAAGCAGAGGGGCTGCAGGCACATGCCAATGCTGTAAGGCTGAGAAAGCTTTAAGAAGGAGGGCTTTTGATGAAGTTAAAGAAATTGAGATATAGAAGCAAGCTCAATTGCATGCCATCCTATGATGTGGTAGAGCGGGAGTGGAAAATCAAGGTCAATGCCAACGAGTGCGGCATGAATCTGCCACCCATGGTAGAGGACAGGGTGATGGGGCGTCTTAGCCGCATTGCCTTTAACCGCTATCCCAATGAGGATTTGGAGCAGCTGATGGAGGCAATCGCTTCCAATTACGGGCTGCAAAAGGAAAATGTGCTGATTGGCAACGGTTCCAGCGAGATTATTGAAAAGCTGTTTTTTGCTTTTGGTGGCAGGAATCTGACTATTGCTTATCCGCAGCCGTCCTTTTCCATGTATCACATCTATGCCCAGGCTGCCGAGGCAAGGAGCATGGTTATTGAGCTGAGTCCGGAGGACTACAGCCTGGATGTGCGTCAGTTCATTCAGAAAGTAAATGATTCCAAGGCAGCCCTGGCGGTGGTCTGCAACCCCAACAACCCTACGGGCAATGCCCTGACTATTGAGCAGATTGAGGATATTGCCCAGCACACCAGCTGTGCCCTGCTGATTGATGAGGCTTATGTGGAGTTCTACGGCCAGTCGGCAGCCTGCCTTTTGAAAAAGTACCCGAAGCTTCTGGTGGCACGTACCTTCTCCAAGGCGTATGGCCTGGCTGCTATCCGCTGCGGTTACCTGCTGGGTGATAAAGCGGTGATCGATATGGTCAAGAAGACCTTTATGCCTTATCACATGGATGTGCTGACTTTGGTAACTGCGGATACTGTTTTCCAGATGCGGGATGAGTATGTGCCACGCATCCAGCAGATGATTGCAGAGCGCAACCGCATGACGGAGCAGTACAGGACACTGCCGGGCTTTACGTTGTATCCGTCCC